>CAYOVG010000010.1:0-49335 GCA_964407285.1 uncultured Syntrophobacteraceae bacterium | reverse complement strand
TGTCGGAAAGGCCGCCATAACACAGGCGAAAAGCTCCGTTGCCCAGGCTGAAGCGAGTCTTTCGAAGGCCCGACAGAACCTGGAGTACTGTACGATCGTATCGCCCGTCGAGGGCATAATCATCGACCGCCGGGTGAACATCGGCCAGACCGTGGTGGCCAGCCTCAATGCGCCGAGCCTTTTCCTGATTGCCAAGGACCTCGAACAGATGGAGGTCTGGGTTTCCGTGAACGAGGCCGATATAGGGAGCATTCACCAGGGGCAACCCGTCACCTTTACAGTGGATACCTTTCCGGGCGAGGTGTTTCAGGGGGCGGTGAGCAAGGTGCGACTCAACGCAATGATGACTCAAAACGTCGTCACCTACACCGTTGAGGTCGGTACGGACAACTCCAGCGGCAAACTGCTCCCGTACCTGAGCGCCAATACCAGGTTTTCCATCAACGAGCGCCGTGATGTGCTCCTCGTGCCCAATGTGGCGTTGCGCTGGACTCCCCTGCCCGACATGGTGGCTCCAGACAGTCGCGACAATGGCGGCAATGCCGCGGAGAAGAGGCGGGGCGACCATGGCGAACAGTCGTCGCGGGATATGGTTATACCGGTTGCCGCCGGCGAGGCCTCGGGCCGTGCAACGGTCTGGGCGCTCGATGGGGATTTCGTGCGTCCCGTTCCCGTCACCGCGGGAATGACCGACGGCAGCATGACCGAAGTGAGCGGGGACAAACTCGAAGAGGGCGCCCATATCGTCATCGGAGAAAAACCTGCGGACGATCAGGATGATCCGGCCCCCGTCAGTCCCTTCACTCCCCGGCTCTTCAGAGGCGGCAGGCGTTAGCGCTCCGATTGACCGATTGAAGGTAATGAACGGCAAGAAAATGGAATTGATCGAACTACGCGATATTCGAAAAGCCTATCGGCTGGGGGAAGTCGAGGTCCCGATCCTCCACGGTATTTCCCTGACCATCGCTCAGGGGGAGTTCGTGGCCCTGATGGGTGTCTCGGGGTCGGGCAAAACCACGCTCATGAATATCCTGGGGTGCCTCGACCGCCCCAGTTCAGGCGAATACCGGCTCGACGGGCGCAATGTGGTGGAGATGTCCGCGGATGAACGAGCCATGCTGCGGAATCGAAAAATCGGTTTCGTGTTTCAGAGTTTCAACCTTCTGCCGCGTACCAGCGCGCTCAAGAATGTGATGATGCCCCTGTCGTACTCTTCGGAGACGATTTCCGACCGTGATGCCCGCTCCCGAGCCGAGGAACTGCTGCGTCTCGTGGGATTGGGAGATCGAATGGACCATGAGCCTTCGCAGCTTTCCGGCGGGCAGCAGCAGCGGGTGGCGGTGGCAAGGGCCCTCATAAACCGCCCGTCCATGATCTTTGCCGATGAGCCCACGGGAAACCTGGATTCGCGCACCGGCGAGGATGTGCTGCGGATCTTCCGGGAACTCAACGAGAGGGAAGGCGTCACAGTCATTCTCGTCACCCATGACGAGGAGGTTGCGCGATGCGCGAAACGGGTAATCCGCATCCGTGACGGGCTGATCGATGGAAGCGACGGCGGGGCCGGGGCCGGGAGTACGGCCGCCGCCGGGATTGCCGCCGGACAGGCGAGGGAAGGCGACGGGTCCGGCTCAACCCGGAAACGCGCCGGCGCCGGGGTGGTCCAAAGGAGCCGGCGGATGCTGCAGACCGCCATGAACGGCCTTCGCCGCAACGTCCTTCGAGCGGCGCTGACGGCCCTTGGGATCGTCATCGGAGTGGCGGCCGTTATCGCCATGATGGAAATCGGACGCGGCTCCTCGTCCGCGATCCAAAAGACAATAGCCGGCATGGGGGCGAACAACCTGATCGTGCTGCCGGGTACGGCGGCGACCGGCGGCGCGAGCCATGGAGCGGGGAGCGTGATGACGCTCGTGCACCAGGACAGCGACGCCATCCTGGCGGAATGTCCCGCCGTGCGCGCGGCCGCTCCCATCGTACGGGCGCGCGTCCAGGTCGTGTACGGCAACCGCAACTGGGTGCCGTCGGTCCTGTACGGCACTACTGTCTCCTATCTCGATGTCAGGGAGTGGGGGGTGAGCGAAGGCGACGTGTTCACGGAACGCGACGTACGAAACGGGAGCCAGGTCTGCCTGCTCGGGCATCGGCTCGTGACCGAGTTGTTCGAGGGGGAATCCCCGATCGGCAAGGAAGTGAAGGTGCGCAACATACCCTTCCGGGTGGTTGGAGTCCTCAGCCCCAAGGGCGCCAACATGGTCGGTATGGACCAGGACGACATTTTGCTGGCTCCCTGGACCACCATCAAGTACCGTGTGAGCGGGTCGGCGCTCGCCAACGTCAATCAGAGCGCATCGACTTCCGGGTCTTCCGACGCGTCCCAGCAGGTCAATACCTTGAGTAAGGTGTATCCGGGTTCTCAGAGCGGTCTGTATCCGGAGAGGTCGGCGGTTCAGGCCGCCAATACCCCCATGCCGGTTCGTTTCGAAAACATCGACCAGATTGTCGTTGCAGCGCGGTCGACGGAAGCGATTCCCGGCGCCATCCAGCAGATAACCTCGCTTCTTAGGGAGCGGCACCGGCTTCACCCGGACGATCCGGAGGATTTCAATATAAGGAACATGACGGAGATAACCAAAGCGCTGTCCTCGACAACCACCATGATGACCAGGCTGTTGCTGGCGGTTGCGCTCATATCCCTGGTGGTGGGCGGTGTGGGCATCATGAACATCATGCTGGTGTCGGTTACGGAGAGAACCCGTGAGATCGGGTTGAGGATGGCTGTGGGGGCGCGGGGAGGGAACATACTCCAGCAGTTCCTGGTGGAGTCCGTCGTGTTGTGCTTTTTGGGAGGTGGTGTCGGCATCCTGGCGGGCAGGGGGATCTCCCGCCTGGTCAGGCTGCTGCTCCAGTGGCCCACGGAACTGTCCCCGGATGCAATCGTGGCGGCTTTTGGGGTATCCGCCGGAGTCGGCATAATCTTCGGGTACTATCCCGCGTGGAAAGCATCCCGCCTCGATCCCATAAATGCGTTGCGCTATGAGTAGGGGGCGCGGGCCTTGAGTTGCGAGTTGCGGGGTGCGGGTTGCAGAGATTAGACGATTTCGCGGGGGGTGGCGTGAAAACCACGGAGAGCACGGAGACGGATGCCGGAAGTCGAATGAATCCATTCCGATCTCCGACTACCGACATCCGTCTTCCGACTTCCGTACACACGGAGAATGTTGCGCGTTGTGGATATTGTGATTGTTTCTTCATCGAGGTGCGGATTCGGCTCGTTGTGGACCCGTTGCGGCGCAGTCGGGATACCGGGCCTCGGTCACGACCGAAGGTCCTCCAAATGATGTCTCAGTTGAGCAAGAGAGGTTTTTCACGCCCGGGAGGAAGGGGAATTGCGTCCATCCTGCCGGTGCTTTTGATGCTGCTGTTTTCCGGTTGCGCCGTCGGACCGGACTATCGACCGCCGCAAATGCCGGTTCCGGCCGCGTGGGATGGTGTGAAGGCCGTGGAAGCGGCCGGGGAGAGCGTCGCAACACCGCGGCCCCCGGACCTTGCGCAATGGTGGAAAGGGTTTGATGATCCGGTGCTCACGTCGCTCGTGGAGAGGGCCGTCGGCTCGAACCTCGACCTGAAGCAGGCGAGGGCCCGCATCCGGCAGGCCAGGGGGACCCTCGGAATCGCGGGTGCGGACCTGTGGCCCACCGTGGATTCGTCGGCGAGCTACCGTCGTAGCGGTCCCGGCGGGGGCGGATCGGGATCGGTCAGTGTGGACGGGACGACGATTTCCGGTTCCGGGGGTGGCGACCGAGACCTGTTCCAGGCCGGTCTCGACGCCTCCTGGGAGCTGGATGTCTTCGGCGGCGCGCGGCGCGGTATCGAGGCATCCGAAGCGGAGTTGCGCGCTGCCGTCGAAGACCGCGGGAGCATTCTGGTGAGTCTGGTTGCCGAGATCGGAACCAATTACTTCAATCTTCGGGAACTCCAGCGCCGCATCGCCATCGCCGAGGATAACTTGAAGGCCCAGCGCCATTCCGCCGAAATTGTCCGCCGACGCTATGAAGCGGGGTATGTCGGCGGGCTGGATGTGGCCAATGCAAATGCCCAGGTGGCCGCAATCGAATCGGAAATCCCGTTGCTGGCTTCCGCCGCCCGGCAGGCCATGTACAACCTGGGCGTCTTGCTCGGGCGTGAACCGACGGCGCTGGTCCAGGAACTCTCCGCAGGCGACGCCGGCGCCGGCGAAGCGGCCGAGCCTCCCACTCCCCAGGAAGTGCCCGTGGGTCTGCCCTCGGACCTCCTCCTCCGCCGTCCGGATATTCGCCGGGCGGAAGCCCTGGCGCATGCGGCCACGGCCCGCATCGGAGTCGCTACCGCCGACCTGTTCCCGAGGTTTTCGCTAACCGGCAGCTTCGGCTTTTCCAGCACCGATCTCGCCTCATTCTTGACATGGGGAAGCCGCGGCTGGTCCTTCGGCCCTTCGGTGATCTGGCCCATCTTCGATGCCGGCCGCATCCGGTGGAATATCGAAGTTCAAAACGCGGCTCAGCAGGAGGCGCTCCTGGGATACCAGGAGACGGTCCTTACGGCCTTGAGTGAAGTGGAAGCGGCCCTGGCGGCCTATGCCGGGGAACTGGAACGCCGAAGGCGCCTGGCCGAGGCCGTCGTCTACAATCGCAGGGCCGTGGACCTGGCGATGACGCTTTACACGGCCGGCCGGACCGATTTCCTCAACGTGCTCTCCGCCCAGCGCTCGCTCTATGCTTCCGAGGATGCGCTGGCGCGGAGCACCTTCGCTCTCTCCACGAACCTTGTCGCCCTGTACAAGGCCCTGGGCGGCGGCTGGGAGAATGAAACAAGAGCCGGGAATTTCGTGGAAACCGGAAGGGGTAACGATGTTTATCCACCCGTCGGGAAGAATGTGCATTCGTACTAACACATCGGCAGTATCGTGACTTATAGCCGTAATTTACCACTTGCCCTACAAAATAAATATACACTCCCATGGAGATAGTGTTAGTATCGCTGCCGTCGGTCGGTTTTTTACGGCAGAGGCGCAAACACATATCTTTACGGAGGGATATTTATGCGAGAGGGACATTTATCCTGTACCGGCCCAAGGTCGCTAAATCAAAACAGCATGCTTCTTTTCGTATCCTTTGTGATCTGCTGCAGTCTCGTCTTTGCTCCCGATACCGGCATGGCCGATTGGGACGATACGATTGGGGCCATCGGAATGGACACCAATGTCGATTCCCTTGCGTTAGCCCCTGACGGCACCTTGTATGCGGGAGGCGATTTCACGATGGCGGGGACAACCTACGCCAACCATATCGCCGGATGGAAAGGCGGTTCATGGTTCTCCCTGTGGACGGGGGTGAGTAATCGCGTCTATGCTATTGCGGCGGCCCCTGACGGCGCCCTGTATGTGGGAGGATATTTCAGCACGATCGCGAACACCAGCATCAAACATCTCGCCAGGTGGAACGGCGTCTCCTGGTCCTCCGTGGGGTCGGGAGTGAATGATAAGGTAGCCGCCCTTGCGTTAGCCCCCGACGGTACTTTGTACGCGGGGGGAACCTTTACCGAGGTGGGGGGAATCAAGGCCAATCGCATTGCCAAATGGGACGGCGTCTCATGGTCCCCTCTGGGAGCGGGGATGGATGGAAGTGTGTCTACCATTGCATTAGCTCCTGACGGCGTTCTGTATGCGGCAGGGACCTTCGGCAAGGCAGGTAAAGTCGAAGCCGACGGTGTTGCCAAATGGGACGGCGTCTCCTGGTCCCCTCTGGGATTGGGGACGGACGGGGTTATCAATTCCCTTGTCGTAGCCCCTGACGGCACCCTGTATGCGGGAGGAACTTTCGACAAGGCAGGGGGGCTCATCGCCAAACACGTCGCCAAGTGGAACGGGGTTTCATGGTCATCCCTCGGGAGCGGTATAAGCTACACTGTCGAAGCCCTTGCGTTGGCCTCCGACGGCGCCCTGTATGCGGGAGGATATTTTACCGAGGCGGGGGGAAGCAGCGCCAACAACATCGCCAAATGGAACGGCGTCTCATGGTCCTCTTTGGGGAAGGGAGTGAATAATACCGTCTCCGCCATTATCGTGGCTCCCGACGGAACCCTGTATGCGGGAGGCAGATTCACCTCGGCAGGGGGCAAAACATCGAATTATATAGCCTCCTATACCCCGACCCCGCCAACCACGACAACAACGCCGCCGACCACTACCACCATCATCCCCGCGCCCACCGCCGATTTCAGCGCCTCTTCCATTTCAGGCTCCGCCCCGTTCACAACGAAGTTCACCGATGACTCCGGAGGCTCCATCACAAGCTGGGCATGGAGTTTTGGAGATGGATCGACCAGTACCGATCGGAATCCCTCTCATACCTATAGAAATGCAGGCACTTACACGGTAAGCCTGACGGTGAACGGTCCCGGAGGCTCGAGCGCCAAAACCAGGAGTGGTTACATCACTGTTATCCCATCAGGGGGGTCCGGCGTGCCCGCCGCCGATTTCAGCGCATCTCCAACTTCAGGCGTCGCCCCGTTCACAACGAAGTTCACCGATGGCTCTTCGGGCACGATTGCAGGCTGGGCCTGGGATTTTGGAGACGGAAAAGTCAGCACCGCTCAGAATCCTTCTCACACTTACAGAAGTGGGGGCACTTATACCGTGAGTCTTACGGTGAGCGGTTCCGGGGGATCGGATACCAAAACCAGGAGAGCCTATATTTCTGTTTCTTCATCGGGAAGCGCCGATACCCCCACGGCGGATTTCAGCACCGCTTCGATTTCGGGCACTGCCCCATTTACGGTGAAGTTCATGGATGACTCTTCGGGCACCATTACAGGCTGGGCATGGGATTTTGGAGATGGATCGACCAGCACGGCTCAGAATCCCGTTCACACTTACGATAGCGTGGGCATCTACACCGTAAGCCTTTTGGTTGCCGGACCCGGTGGATCGAGTACCAAAACCAGGACCGGTTACATTGTTGTCGCCACCAAAAGCATGTCCAATATTTCGGTATGGCAGGACTGGTTTGCGGTTGACTCGAGAGAGACTCCCATGGTGGGTGATTTTAATGGAGACTACAAAGCGGATATCGTCACTTTCACCAGGGATAATCCCAATGCGGTCGGGAATGTGTATGTCGCTCTGTCCGACGGCGCCGCATTCGGGAGAAATCAGAAGTGGAATGACTGGTTTGCAATAAACCAGGAAGAGAACATAGTGATTGGAGATTTCAACGGAGATTTCATGGACGACATAGCCACATGGCTGTGCAAATCCAGCAGACAGGTTTATGTGGCCACGTCCTACGGTTCCGGTCTGAATCCCTCGGTGCTGTGGCTTGGCAAAATCGGGGATAATTCCGATGACGTACTCAAGGCCGGGGATGTCAATGCGGATGGAAAATGTGATCTGATTCTCTTCTCCCGTCGTGTCGGCAAGGTGTATGTGGCGCTCTCCAATGGAGATGGTTTCGAGTCCCCGCAGGTCTGGCACTCCTGGTTCGCCGTAAGCATTTATGAGCGACCCGAAGTGGGAGATGTGGACGGCGATGGAAGAGCCGATATCATCACTTTCTGTACTGACAGCCCGACATCTCAGGGTAGCGTGTTCGTAGCCGTCTCAACCGGCAGCCAGTTCGGAGACGGCCGGAACTCGGACAAGTGGAATGAGTGGTTTGCGGTCGATCCCGCTCAGAAAATAAGAGTCGGGGATATCAACGGCGACGGAATGGTAGATTTTGCGACATTCCTGCCCGACCCTTATAATCAGGTCTACGTTGTTTACTCGCAAGCCGTTGGCATGTCCGAAAACCATCTCATCATAAGCGAATTCCCCGCCACCTCCACCGATCAGCCGTACCTGGCCGACGTCAATGGAGATGGAATGGACGACCTGGTCCTTTTCCGGAAGGGGGAGGGGAAGGCGTATGTAGTACTTACCAAGTACCAGTAACTGTCAAGCAGTAGACGCTATGGCAAACTTCGGTGGATATCCCGCGGGTGGTTCTTGCGGGGGCCGCAGTTTCGGCATTTGCGTTTTGGAAGCGATTCTTTTGGATGGAAGGAAACCGGTGTATGGAAATCAAGGCGGGCTGCAGCCAGATTGAAGTCGTAACGGGGGAACCCGGGGAGAACCTGAAAAAGATCGAAGCCGCGGCGCGCTCCTTTTCGGAGGGCGGCGGCGGACTGCTGGTCCTTCCCGAGATGTGGTCCTGCGGGTTCGATTACCCGAAGCTACGTTCCATGGCTGAGAGGACGCCCGCCATGGTCGAGGAGTTGCGGGAACTGGCCCGGCGATATGAAGTGGTGCTCGTGGGGAGCCTCCCCGAGGTCCGGAGTGAAGGGGGAACGGTCTACAACACCAGTTTCGCCGTGGACGTCACTGGAGAAATCGCGGGCAGGTATCGCAAGATGCACCTGTTTTCGCCTCACGAAGAGGACCTCCACTTCGGCCGTGGGGATGACCCCGTGGTTTGCGAAACGGCGGTGGGACGGCTGGGGCTCATGATCTGTTATGATCTTCGTTTTCCCGAACTGGCCCGGAGACTGGCTCTGGACGGGGCGCGGTTCCTGTGCGTCTCGGCCCTGTGGCCTGCCGCGAGAGTCGATCACTGGTCGCTTCTCCTGCGGAGCAGGGCACTGGAAAACCAGATGTTCGCCATCGGGTGCAACGGCTGTGGACGCGACGCGCAAAGCGGCATGACCTTCGGCGGGGCGTCCGCCGTCGTTTCTCCCGTGGGCGAGGTGCTCGCTGAAGGGGGGAACGCGGAAAACCTGGTCGTGGCCGAAGGGCTCAGGCAGGAGGATATGGACGACTTCCGCAGGCGCATTCCATGTTTTGAGGACCGCCGTCCAGGCATCTATGGGCTGCCGTAAAGGGGGACGATACCGTTTCGTGGGTGTGGCGGCTGCAGCACCACCCACGAGATGCTCCACAGCCATGGGACCGGTCCCATGCACTCGAACTCGATAGCCGGTCCATGACATGAGATCGACTAAAGGGCCGCGACGACGTCCATAATTCCCATCTCCCTGATCCATTCCACGCTTGGGGCGACCAGGAACGGGCCGTTGGTGAGGTCCGGTTTGTTGTAGGTGAAAGGCTCCCCTTCAAAGCCCACGAGAATTCCTCCCGCCGCGGTGACGATCGCCTGGCCCGCCGCGGTATCCCACTCCCACGTAGGACCGAACCGGGGGTAGAAGTCCGCCCCGCCGGCGGCCATTACGCAAAACTTGAGAGCGCTCCCTTTCTTTATGATTTCATAGGAGGGAAGGCGGTCGAGCAAAGCTTCGAGCTTCGAGGAGGGATGAGAGCGGCTCTTCACGACTCTCACCGGCGTACCCGGTCGATGGGCGGCCATGCGGAGGGGGCGGCGGGCGCCGTCGGCGCCGACTTCCCAGCATCCTTGCCGGGTATCGGCCACGCAGAGCACGTCCGCAACGGGAACGTAGATTACGCCGACCACCGGCGCGCGCTCCTCCACCAGGGCGATATTGATGGTGAACTCACCGTTTCTCTTAACGAATTCCTTCGTTCCGTCCAGGGGGTCCACAAGCCAGAACCGGGACCATTCCCGCCGCACGGAGTAGGGAATCTCCTTCCCTTCCTCGGAGAGGACGGGAATGTCGGGGTAGCGCGTCTTAAGCTCCCGCGTGATGAACTCGTGTGAACGCATATCGGCCTGGGTGAGAGGAGACCGGTCCTCCTTGGTCTGCACGGTAAACGATGTCCCATAGACATCGAGGACGATTTTTCCCGCTTCCCTGGCAGTATCCTCCAGGAATCCCAAATCTATCACGCTGCCTCCACCATCATCGTAAGAAGTAGTCTGCCGCCGAGCCGTCGCGTACGGTGTCCGGGTTCATGCGGAGCGTATCCGCGGTCCGCCGCGACGCCGGAAATCCTGAAGAACGGGAGGCGCGGGCGGAATTACGAGAGCAATATAAGAACTGAAATCGCCTGCAAAAGAGGGATAGATGCAGAAAAAAGAAAGCACCCGCGAGGGCGCCTCTATTCAGCCTGTTGCCGGTTTCTGGAACTGCGTCTCTGGGCGCGTTGCCTCCTGGATCTAAAGGACGAACGAGGCCTCAAAAAGTCAACGCGAATATATTCATTCTTGTTTACAAAAGAAACGAAAAGCGGATCTATATTCAACTCTTTTTGCACCACGGCCCGAATGTTCGCCAGATCTGAATACTTGTTGATTCCATACTTGCGGTAATCTTCCGTTTTGATATAAAGTGACATTAGAGACCTTCTCCCCTCAAGTAGGTGGATGTATGACGGTTGACACGTTGGTGCAATACCGAACACGGGCATCGTTCCATGCTTCTCATGCACCCGTATTCTGGGTTATTTTAACATTCACAGTGGGATTGTCAAAAGGATATTGAGGTTTTTTTGTTGTTTCACCGCGGCTGCGCGGCGGGATTTGTGAAGCGGGACGGAGATGCCTGATAGACTTAAGGGTTCGATAGAAAGGATCACCTTCGCCGGGGAGGAGAGCGGGTACTGTGTCATCAAGGTGAAAGCGCCGGGCCGCCGGGACCTGGTGAGCGCCGTCGGCAATTTTATTTCCGTGACTCCCGGCGAAGTGCTGTCCATGGAGGGAACCTGGGAGATGCATCCCCGGTATGGGGAGCAGTTTGTTGTGGAACGTTACGAAACGGTCGCCCCCTCCACGGTGGAGGGCATCCGGCGCTACCTGGGTTCGGGGCTCGTCAGGGGCATCGGGCCGGTGATGGCCGCGCGCATCGTGGAGCGTTTCGGAGTACAGACCCTCGATGTCATCGACCTGGATGTGGGGCGGCTCAAAGAGATCGAAGGGGTGGGGCCCTACCGCATCGAGCGGATTCGCAAAGCTTGGACGGAACAGAAGGAAATACGGGAACTCATGGTTTTCCTGCAGTCCCACAGCGTGAGTTCCTCTTACGCCACCCGCATATTCAAGCACTACGGGGGGGATTCCCTTGCCGTCCTGAAGGATAACCCGTACCGCCTCGCCATGGACGTGTCCGGGATAGGATTCATCACGGCGGATAAAATCGCCCGGAACCTGGGCATCCTTTCGGATTCTCCCATGAGGGCCGAAGCGGGGATTCTCCATGCTATTCATCAGACGGCGGAGGACGGCCATGTCTGCGTTCCCGCCGGGATGCTCCTGGAGAAGAGCGCGGAAATGCTGGAAATCCCTCAGCCCGTCTTGGACGCCGCCCTGGAGCGGATGGTCGCGGAGCAGCGCATGGTTTCCCAGGCGCTCCCCGAAGACGTGCGGGCCGCCTTCAAGGACGACCGGGCGATATACCTGAGAGGGTATCACGCAGCGGAAACGCAGATCGCCGTCCGCCTGCTCCACCTGCAGGCGTCGCGTCCGCTCCGGCGCACCGTGGACGCCGACGAGGCGCTGAGGCGGCTCAAGGAAAAATTTCCCATAAAGCTGGCTCCCCTGCAGGAGGACGCCGTGCGGCAGGCGCTGACCGATAAGGTGGTGGTCATCACGGGGGGGCCGGGCACCGGCAAGACGACGCTCATCCGTGCCATCATCGTGATCTACCGGCAGGTCGGGGCGCGTGTGGTGCTCGCCGCCCCCACGGGGCGGGCGGCCAAACGGTTGAGCGAAGCCACGCGGCACGCGGCGGGGACCATCCACCGGCTCCTCGAATTCAGCCCCCAGGAGGGAGGGTTCCAGCGAAACGATCGAAAACCGCTTTCCGGCGATCTTTTCATCATCGATGAAGCTTCCATGCTGGACAACCTGCTCATGCACCACTTGCTGAAGGCGCTTCCCCCGCACGCCGTCCTGGTGCTGGTGGGGGACGTGGATCAGCTTCCTTCCGTGGGGCCGGGAAATGTCCTGGGCGATATCATCGCGTCGGAAAAATTCCCCGTGGTGAGGCTCACGGAAATCTTCCGGCAGGCGCGGGCGAGCCGCATCATCGTGAGCGCCCACCTGGTGCGGCAGGGCAAGTTCCCGAAACTGGGATCTGATTCGGACCGGGACCGGTTGCTGGATTTCTACTTCATCGAGAAGGAAGACCCCGAGGATGTGGTCGGCATCATCGTGAAGCTCTGCAAGGAGCGCATCCCGGCCCGGTTCGGCCTCGATCCGGTCGAGGACATCCAGGTGCTGAGCCCCATGCACAAGGGGGCCATCGGCGCGCGGCGGCTCAACAGCGTGCTGCAGGAAGCTCTGAACCCTCAGAAGCAGTGCATCGAGAGGGGAGGAGTGGTCTTCCGGTTGCGCGACAAGGTCATGCAGGTCCGCAACAACTACGACAAGGACGTGTTCAACGGGGACCTGGGGCGCATAGCGAGTATCGATACCGAAAACCAGGAAGTCCGTGTCGAGATCGACGGGCGGGAGGTCCCCTACGACTTTTCGGAACTGGATGAACTGGTCCACGCGTACGCCATCAGCGTGCATAAATCCCAGGGGAGCGAATATCCCGCCGTGGTGGTCCCGGTCCTGACGCAGCACTACGTCATGCTGCAGCGAAACCTCCTCTACACCGCCATCACGCGGGGGAAGAAGCTGGTCGTGGTCGTAGGGACGAAAAAGGCGCTGGCCATGGCCGTCCGAAACGACAAGATGCTCAAACGATTTACGCTGCTTCGGGAGCGGATTTCGGGGGAGCTGAAGTAGCCGCTCCGCAGCTACCTGCAGTGGGGTTCTTTAAATCAAGTCCAGAATAGGTCGTCAAAAATCTAACACCTCTATTTCCGTTAAGCAAGCCACATTGGACTCTAATCTCTTGAGGCGATCCGCAGACGTGACGGTTCAAATTCAGGAAATTCAAGTCTCTCGCACGTTTGGACAATTCCCTGAGCTTCTACGCCTGAAAGCTCTCTACGCTCGTAAAGTGCTTCAGCAAGCGATAACACCTTTCCCCAAATGATCGGGTCGGCCAGGATTTGCTGGCATTCCCACACGTGCTCGCGAAGGTCGTCAAAATTCGCCAGAGGATTGAACAGGCGAAGATCGGCAAGCGCATCCTCCACATCATCGTCAAATCCGCCGGAGCTTCCACAATAGAGGATTTCCGCCATACTCCCCGCGAGTGCAACCATGACGCATTCATGTATGTTTCTCGGGCAGATCTCATGTTCCTCCAGTCCCGTCAGGCTGTCGGTTCTTCCTATCGTAACGGAAGGGTCCGCCTCATCGGGATAGATGCAAACGTAAACCGGACCACGATTGAAAAAGGAGGCCATAACACTGTGCCCGCCTTCGTGCAATGCCACAATGAATTCTTCACGCAAATCCATTCTTACTCCTCCCAATGAATGCCTGATCATAGAAAAAACGGCAATTCACTATTAGTTCGGATACTATATGAGACGTGATTTCCCGCATGTGGAATGACCTGCGCAAACCTCCCCTTCCCGTGCCGTGTTCAACTTGAATACGCAATGGTGATATGGTATTGCCATGCAGGGGGCGGCACTTTTGAAAAAAATGAAAATGCCTGCCCGGCGTGCAGCCGGCAGGACCGGGCCGCTATTTTTATGTAATCGTCTTTGGTGTCGTGCGTTTCCGAAATAAGCAAGCTTAATGCCAGTTCTGCCGCCGAACTGAATCCCGGCGACAGAGGTGTTCGGATCAAATAGAATCAGGAACTGGAGAATTGCCGGGTGGATCAAAACATCAGATATGCGCCTTCTGAGTAATATGGGTATGAAGTTGCTTTCTGATGTGGTATGCATCTTGAATGATAGAAACCGTGAGACACCTTTGAGGATAAACGCGATTCGGTTCAACTGAATGGGAGCATAAAGGGGAGATGGAGGCAGCCTATCGTGATCGATAACTTCTTGCAGCTTAGAATCCTGGTCGGATATCTGGGCGAGAAAAATCAGTTCAATTGGTGGGATACCTCCTTCCTGAATGGAACCGGGTTGAAATTCCTGGAGATCAATTTCCCCCGTTCGGCTTTCAGCGCCGGAGTCCATTCGGTTACGGAGGCTGCGAAGCAGCTTCACGATAAGCGTATCGGGAGGGGGCGCGTTTTTCATCTCTTTCGATTGCCCTCCATGACCGAGGAAAAACTGCATCTCGAGCTGTTGAACGTTGATTACGCTCGATTCCTGGTGGACATCGAGACAAAGGACAGTGCGTTGGGTTGCCTTGAACGGCTTGCCGGAAAACTGGTGGACGTTGCCGAAGGACCGGTTCAGGTGGGCGCTCTCGGTACGCTGATGAGCGATTTAGCCATCCGGGAGATGTCCATGCAGTATTTTTGTGCGTTTACGTCGGGAAAGCAGACTTTCCCTTACTTCACCATGGATTGATATGGCCGAACGGACCTATACGGCAGGGTTGTCCAAAGGGCAGGGGATAATCCCCGAGACGCTGGCGATACTCGATGTCTGGGAGCCTCATATGACGGCGCCGGAACTGGTGTCGGAAGTATTGAAGAAAGGAGCTCTATCCAGGGCGACCGCGTTAAGGACGAGAGATCTCGTCAAGCGGGTCTTCGCCGGCCGTTACCTGGTGGATGAGGGCCGTCCCGCGCTGTACCTCAAGCGCCTCATCTCGCTCTCGATACCGGTAAGCCGGCTGTCGCAGCTCTTTCTCATATACACGGCCAGGGCCAACCCGATATTGCGCGACTTCATATGTGAAGTTTACTGGCAAAAGCACGCCTCCGGGGCAACCTGTTTAGAGAGGGATGACGCCCTGGTTTTTCTGGAAGCGGCGGTCAACAAGGGATGCATCGACAGGCGATGGTCCCCTGCGGTGAATATCAAAGTGGCCAGATATCTCCTTGGTTGCCTTGAGGATTTTGATCTGGTGACGCCGATCCGCCGGGGAGAAAGGGAGATCTTGCCCTTCGTGATTTCGCCGTTGACCGCGCTTTATCTCTCTCATGAACTTCATTTCCGGGGGCTCGGCGACAACGCCATCCTGGGAAATTCCGACTGGGCGCTGTTCGGGTTGGAGCCGCGCGATGTCGTTCGGGAGCTTGAGAAGGTGTCTTTCAGCGGTCATTTTATCGTGCAGTACTCGGGCGAATTCCTGAGAATCGCCTGGAAGTACAAAACTATGGAGGAATGCCTCGATGGGTTCGTCGCTTCAAGCGGATTTTAATGAATTGCGGGAACGCATCCGTTCGGGGAGATCGCTCAGTAACACCGGGGATGATCCCGTCTTCTACTTCGTGTTCAGTCCCCAGCAGATGCTTGAGGTCAAGCGTTGCCTGAAGCAGTGGACTGCAAAGCTCAAGATCGATGGGTGGACCGTCCACAGGTTTTCGATGATGGATGCGGTGCATGAGATCCTGCAAAATCACGATCTGCGGGACATCTGGCTGTTGAGTGAACAGGATGCCCCGCTCGACTTCGAAACGGTCAATGCGACGCTTCGCGAGGCTTTGATAGCAGACGATGCAATCAACAAAGTTTTGCTCGGAAAGCTGGAACAACTGACCGGCCGGCCCCAGGCGCTTCTTCTGGTGACCGATCTCGAAGCGCTCCATCCATATTTGCGTGTGGGCTCCATCGAACAGAAGCTCCAGGGACAATTCAAGGCGCCGACGGTTTTCCTCTATCCGGGCATCCGCACGGGTAAAACCACATTGAAATTCCTGGGGATTTACCCTGAAGACGGCAATTACCGGTCCGTGCATGTGGGCGGATAGGCGGGATACGCGGCGGTATAAACGCCGGACATTTTCTTGAATTAAATTGAGCAAGTAAGAGCAGTAATCATAAGCGAGGTTTCATTTCATGCGTATTAGAGAACTCTTCAATCCGGATAAAGACCTGAACCGTCGGATAGAAAAAGTCATCACGTACGATTCCATCGACCCCGAACGCCTTCGCCCGGAGATTACGGAATATGAGGCAACGGAGAGCATCGAATCGAGCTTCGAGCGTCTCCTCGATTTACTGGAAGAAGGAATGAGCGGGGATGGAGGGCATGAGATCGGCGTCTGGGTATCCGGCTTTTACGGTTCCGGTAAGAGTTCGTTTACGAAGTACCTGGGCTTCAGCCTGGACCCCGGGAGGACGCTCGACGGCAAACCGTTTCTGGAGTGGCTGCAGAACCGCTTTACCTCGAAGTCGCTTCGCGCCCGTCTCGCCGTTGTCGCCTCCAGGCATCCCGCGACCGTTGTCATGCTGGACCTTGCAACCGAGCAACTGGCGGGGGCTTCGATGCTGGAGATCTCCAGTGTGCTCTACTCCAAGGTCATGCAGTGGGCCGGGTATTCCCGCGACCGGAAGGTCGCTTATCTCGAGTACATGCTGGAACGAGACGGGAAAATGGCCCAATTCGAGGCTAGGATTTCCGAACTCGCCAGGGGCAAGACCTGGAAGGAGATCCACGATCTGCCGCTGGTGGTCAAAGCCTTTGCTTCACAACTCGCCGCCGAGTTCTATCCCGATATCTGGCCCGATTCCAGGTCCTTCAACGAGATCACGGTGGATGAGGCCGAGAAGGAGGACGACCGGGTCCGGGAGATGATCGAAATCATACGGCGACGTTCCGGAAAGCAAAACATCATCTTTATACTGGATGAAGTCGGCCAGTACATAGCGGCCCGCGATTCCCTCATATTGAATCTGGACGGCTTCGCGAAGAATATCAAGAATATCGGGAAAGGCCGGGTGTGGATCCTGGCGACCGCCCAGCAGACACTGACCGAGGACGACCCTCGCGCTCACATGAACAGGGCCGGGCTTTTCAAGCTCAAGGACCGGTTTCCTGTGCCCATTGATTTAGAGGCGAGCGACATAAGGCAGATTTGCACGAGGCGTCTGCTCGGCAAATCAAAAGCGGGTGAAGAAGTCCTGGCAAAGCTCTTCGAATCCAGGGGACACGCCTTGCGCCATGCCGTTCAACTGGCCAATACCCGCTACTACAAATCCGATCTGGACCGGAAGACTTTCTGTAATCTCTATCCCTTTCTTCCTCAGCATTTCGACATTCTCCTGGAGTTGCTCAGCCGCCTGGCCAAAACGAGCGGCGGCATCGGGCTGCGTTCGGCCATCAAAGTCGTCCAGGATGTCCTGGTCGACCAGAGCGGGGTGAGACCCGGTGAAACCTTGCTGGCGGACCAGGATGTCGGGACCCTGGCGACAACCGTGGTGCTGTACGACACTCTGAGAAGGGACATTCAGCGGTCTTTCCGCCATATAGTCGAAGGGGTGGAAAAGGTGCAAACGGCTTTCGGAGCGGATTCCGTCCATGCACGCGCGGCCAAATCCGTGGCGGTGCTCCAGGTGCTCGATGATTTTCCGGTCAGCCGTGAAAACCTTGCGGCCCTGATGCATCCGTCCGCCGAAAGCCCGTCTCTGCTGCCCCAGGTGAAAGAAGCCGTGGAGGATCTGCTCGGGGAACCGGCCATTCCGCTCAACGAAGTCGATGGTAGCCTCCGTTTCATGAGCGAAGCCGTTACCGTTCTGGAGAACGAACGCCGCAACATCATCCCCAGGAATATCGATCTTCAGAACATTCGGAACGCGGTTCTTCGGACCATCTTTACCCCGCTTCCCAGCAGTCTTTTGCTCGGGACCCGCACGGTCAACTCCGGAGTCAAGATAGCCGACGGGGGACTCACGATCTCCCTTCTCGGTGACAAGGAGGAAATACAAACCGTCCTCGAATTCGTGGCGGAAAGCCGATACGAGGCGAAGCGCGGGGAGCTTCTCCTGGAATCTCAGCAGCGCGCAAACCGAAATAATATCTTCTTGACGGGCATCGATGATCCGGACGTGCAGGATCTCATGATCGAAATCCACAGGTGCAGGACCATCTACAACGACAACCGCAACAAGAGGGGTGAGAAGGAGATCACGGATTACCTGACCGGTCAACTCCAGCGCGCGGAGAAGCTCACTAACGACCTCGGCGACAAGTTCGTCAAGGCGCTCTTCCGTGGCTCGTTTATTTTCCGGGGAAAGCCCAAACCCGTTTCCGAATTGAAACCGGACCTCAAAGAGGCCGCGAAGAAATTCATCAAGGACGTGGCGGAGGAAGTATTCGAGAAGTATTGCGAAGCACCTGTTCAGGTTGAATCCGCGGTGGCCGAGCGCTTTCTGAGGACCGAGCAGCTCGACAGGATTGCATCCAAGGATGATCCTCTCAGCCTGGTAAGGAAGAGCGGTAAGAGGGTCGGGATAGATTCCGATCACAAAGCGCTGGTTTCGATCAAGGATTACCTCGACCTGCACGGCCATACGGACGGCAAGAAGCTCCTTGACGATTTCCATGCTTCACCTTACGGCTGGTCCAGGGACACCACGCGCTACCTTGTTGCCGCACTTCTTACCGGCGGAGAAGTCAAGTTGAGAGTCGGCGGGCAGGATGTTACGGTTCGCGGCCGATCCGCGATCGAAAGCACAAAGAACACCAACAGCTTCAATAAGATAGGTATTTCCTTGCGCTCCGGCGGAAAGCCGTCTCCCGAAAGCCTGCTCCGCGCTTCGGACCGTTTGCTGGAGCTTACGGGCGATACGGTGTTGCCCCTGGAGGAAGACATCAGCAAGATTGTCAGGAAGCACTTTCCCGATCTTCAGCAGGATTTCGCGCCACTGGCAATACAACTCAAGGCCCTTGGACTTCCGGGGGCCGATAACGCCCAGAGCGTTCAGGACAGTATTTCGGAGATTCTCAAAGGGGATGCCTCCGATGCCACCAATCGCCTGGGGTGCGATCCGTGTCCGCTTTACGAAAACCTGGCATGGGCGCGGAAGGTCAAGAAAGCATTTGATAACGGCATTGAACCCATCATCGGAAAGGTCAACCACTACCTCACGGGTATACCCGCCCTGCCGGAAACCGGTATTCCGGCTGTTCTGATGGACCATACGGCAACAACGCGCACCGGCCTCCGTGAGTTGATAGGGAGAAACGACTTCTTCGATGCTATCCCCGAACTGCAGACTCAACTGGGGGACCTCGAGAGCAAAGTCGCGGAAGCGGTTTCGGCTTTGACCGAAGAAGAAGAGAAATGGCTCGAGGAAGAACGAAAACGCATTCGCGGATTGAGGGAATGGGGTCAACTGCCGGAGGAAGACCGGGTCGCATGCGGCAGCCGGCTGGACAGGCTGGGGATCAACGCAGCAACCGATCTGCTGGGAATGCAGAAGCTCATCAATGACCATTATACATTGATGCAGGAATTAAGGTGTATCGAACAGGATGTGATATCCATCGCACAGAGGGACATTGTGATTATAAATAATCCCGAGAATGATCTCGAACCTCTGGACGTGGATCTGTCCGTACCGGTCCTGCTACGATCCCGGCAGGAGATCGATGCGATCATCCTCGAATTGGAAGCTCTTAAATCAAAGCTCGAATCGTACTCGACCATTAAAGTAAACTGGAGGCTACCCGAAGACAACTCCGGGGGGCTTTCTTCGTCCCGGTAAGGTACACCGTTACCGAGAGCTATCACATTTTGACCCCGAGCAGGTGTTTCCATGGCGTTCGATTCATCCATTCGCAATAAACTGCAAAAGATGGTCTACTCGTGCCGCCGCATTCTGACGGAGGAATTCATTTCCCAGTTTCAGAGTCTCTACGGTATCCAGCCGAATGGAGAGATCATCGATATCCGCTCCATGGCCCACCTGGACGATGAACACCTCGGCATTGCTTCTCTCTTGCGCGAGCGAATCAAGCACCTGGCGGGCGGAACCGCGAACACCGGAAAACCGGTGGCGGAAGCAATCGATCGAGTCATCCGTGAGCAGGCCTTCAACATATTGAACCGCCTGGCGGCGCTTCGAATGTGCGAGGAGCGGGAGATCGTCCGGGAATGCATACGAGGCGGTCTCAAGTCCCGCGGTTTTCAGGTCTATTGTACCACCGCCGGGGCAGCTCTCGGAGATGTTTTCCTGCGCTATGTGACATACCTGCAATGCGTTTTTGATGAAGTATCGGTCGACCTCGGAATACTCTTCGACCGCTATTCATCTTTCGGGCTGCTCTTTCCGAGAGAACCGGCCCTGCTCAATGTCCTGTCGGCATTGAACGACAGGGAGTTGGAGGACATCTGGAAAGAAGACGAAGCCGTCGGCTGGATCTATCAGTATTTCAACTCCAAAGAGGAGCGGGAAGCCATGCGCAAGGCTTCCGCCGCGCCTCGGAACAGCCGCGAACTTGCGGTTCGCAACCAGTTTTTCACGCCGCGCTATGTTGTGGAATTCCTTACGGACAATACCCTGGGACGCACCTGGTACGAAATGACCAAAGGGGATACCCTCCTCAAGGAGGAATGCCGGTACCTGGTGCGTCGGCCCAATGAGGTCTTCCTCGCGCAAGGCGAGCCTATTCCCGTGGTTGAAGCGACGGACAATGCCGAAAAATCGCCGGAAGAACTTCTTAATGAACCGGTCTACATCCCGCATCGTCCTGTAAAGGACCCGCGGGAAATCCGCATGCTCGATCCCGCCTGCGGTTCCATGCACTTCGGCCTTTATGCCTTTGATCTCTTCGAACGAATATACGAAGAGTGCTGGGATCGGCATCATGAATTGCTCGGGGACCTTCGTGAGAGTTGCGGGACAAAAGAAGACTTCATGAAGATGGTCCCGGAACTTATATTGCGCCACAATATCCATGGAATCGAGATCGACCCGCGTGCCGCCCAGATCGCCGGCCTGTCTCTCTGGCTGCGGGCACAGCGGACTTACCAGCGCCTTGGTCTGAAACCGGGCGGTCGTCCTCGTATTACTCGCGCCAACATAGTATGTGCCGAGCCCATGCCGGGCGAGAAAGAGCTTCTCGACGAGTTTGTCGGCTCCTTCAAAGGGGAATACAGAATCGTCGGAGAACTTGTAGGGGTAGTGTGGGATAAGATGCAACTTGCCGGTGAAGCGGGATCACTTCTCAAGATCGAGGAAGATCTGAAGGAGGCTATTGAAAAAGCCAGAAAGGAATGGGAACGGATTCAGCGCGGCGAACCGATGGATCAACTCCACATGTGGAAGAAAGAGCGAGCCCCAAGGCAATTGGATATGTACAGTGCCCTCAAGGCAATCACTGGTGGGGAATTCTGGGATGATATTGAGGACCTGGTTATCGAAGCACTCATGGGATTCGCCGGGAGCGCCGTCAACGGAAAAGGCTATCAGCGAAGACTATTCGCGGAAGACACTGCTCGTGGGTTTGCCTTTATAGACCTGTGCCGAAAGAAATATGATGTGGTGCTCATGAATCCACCTTTCGGCGAATCAAGCCGCGAGGCAAAAGCACGACTTGAGAAGCACTATCCACTGACCAGGAACGATCTTTATGCGGCTTTTGTCGAGAGAGGGCTTCACTGTCTCATTTCACGAGGAATGCTGGGAGCCATTACCTCCAGAACGGGCTTCTTTCTGTCTTCCTTCGAGAAATGGCGGAGGGATATTCTGCTGAAACATGCGGAACCTGTTGTTTTCGCCGACCTGGGATATGGGGTGCTCGATACCGCGATGGTGGAAACCGCAGCGTACTGCCTTGCAGCTCTCTAAGGTGCTTTATGCCAGTCATCAGTCGATTCTATGGTATAATTGTCTTAATGTTTCACAACGATCATTCGCCGCCACACTTCCATGTGAAATATGCTGAGCACAAGGCGCAAGTTACTATTGAAACATTGGAGATCCACGAAGGCATACTCCCTCGCCGGGTCCTTGCACTGGTTATGGAATGGGTCGCGCTTCATCGGGCGGAGCTTTGGGCTAATTGGGAAAGAGCCCGTCATGGATTGCCGCTGGAACGGATTGAACCCCTGGACTAAGAGGTGTAATCAATGGTAGAGGTTCGTTCGGTTAAGGTATTGGATAAATTCCGGGTAGATCTGGAGTTTTCAAACGGTGAACATAAGATTGTAGATCTGGAGCCCTTCCTTCGTGGTCCCGTCTTTGAACCTGTTCGTACAGACCCGGAGTTCTTTCGTACCGTGCGGGTCGATGAGGAACTGGGCACGATCGTCTGGGAAAATGGCGCCGATATGGACCCTGATGTCCTTTATGGAAGTCATGTCCCCGCCTGGATGGAGGGGGATATGGCATCGAATGCATGAGGGAGATGCCAGTCATTTTCTTCCTGCCTTTCTCGAAGGATTCCGCACGTGAATACGATATTTTTTCGCATGCTTGGTGAAAACGACAAGGCTGAGCGGCTACGATCGAGTATCGAGACCGTTCAAAGCGGCCTTCCGATGACAGGTACTCATGTGGTCGATCCGCGTTCGTTTGAACTGGTACCCGGCGCACCGTTTTCATACTGGGTGGGGGAGAACATCCGGCGGTTGTTTAAGGACTTGCAGCCGTTTGAGAGTAATGGAAGAATGGTCAAAGTCGGACTTCAAACCGGCGATGACTTTCGCTTCATCCGAGCATGGTGGGAAGTTCCGCCGGAGAGAACACTTGATTCTTTCACAGGACCCGACTGGCAAGGTGACATCGCTGCTTTTCAAGACTGGTGTCGAGAGAGAACGTTCGAGAAGAAGGCATGGGTGCCATTTGCGAAGGGAGGTGAATATTCACCTTTTTATGCGGATTTGCACCTGATGGTGAATTGGCAGCGGGACGGTGCCGAGTTAAAAGAGTTCTCCGGGTGTTTTGCCCGTAATCCTTCTTACTATTTCAGGCCTGGCTTGACATGGCCTTCAAGAACCACAAGCAAAATAAGCGTCCGCAGTTTTCCGGCAGCATCAATTTTTGGACACAAAGGACCTGCTGCATTCTGTAACGAGCTTTGGGCCTGCTTGGCACTAATGCAAAGCCGAGTATTTGAATTGTGTGTGTCACTGCAATTAGCTGCTGTAGATGCTGCGGCAAAGTCGTATGAAGTAGGTGTGATCCAGCGTACCCCTATTCCTGATTTGACAGGCTACACAGACGAACTTGAATCCAATGTTCGAGCTCTCGTCTCTAAAATGATGAGCTGGTCTCAGGGAGATGAGACGTCTCACCTGGCGGTTTGTCCATTCAGCTCGAACGATCCGCCTGTTAGCCTTCGTTCGTGGCTTCGCGACATCCCTGGTGGTGATTCTTGTCTCACGGGATCTGAATGGGCAACGATAAATCGCATTATTTCATCATTATACGGGGTAAGTGATGCTAGCGACTCTGGGGAACGGGGAGAAAGCGAAATAATCAATACTCATGCAGCAAACTCCGGAATTGGCGATATTGCAGAGAAAGAGGATGACGATGAAGATGCTACAGAGAACAAGAACAGTGATGGAGGTGGGCTGTGCATCACTCTTAACCTGATATCTTATGCAATGGGTTGCATCTATGGCCGTTGGGATATCCGCAATGCAAAAGAACGAGAACTTGCTTCCACTTTACCAAATCCCTTTGCCCCTCTTCCGGTGTGCCCGCCCGCCATGCTCATAGGTTCGGACGGTCTTCCGGCCAAAACAGGAGCAATAGTGAGTGAGGAATGGCTGAGAGCACGCCCCAGTGCTATCACTTTGCCACCGGAAGACTCCGTTACCGGTCCTACCATCCGAGATGATGAGTACCCGCTCCGCATAACCTGGAACGGTATCCTCGTCGATGACGCGGATGCCGGGGACACCTATGCTCACCAGGAGAACATTATCCACCGTGTGCGCGAGGTACTGGAATTTCTCTGGGACGACAAAGCGCAGGCCATTGAACTTGAGGCCTGTGAGATCCTCGGGGTCTCCAGCCTTCGAGAGTATTTCCGGAAGCCGACCGGTTTTTTCGAGGATCACCTCAAGCGCTATTCGAAGAGTCGCCGCAAGGCCCCGATATACTGGCCTCTTTCCACGGCATCGGGTTCATACACTCTCTGGATCTACTACCACCGGCTTACCGACCAGACACTCTACCAGTGCGTCATTGATTATATTAATCCAAAGCTCGAATCAATCACACAAGATGCGGAACGGCTGAGAGGACAGGTATTGCAGGGTGGTACCGCCGGGCAACGTAACGAACTCGAGAAGCTCCAGAAGCTCCAGCAGGAACTAGTGGACTTTTGCGATGAACTGCTCCGGGTGGCTCAACTCCCTTACCGGCCCAATCTAAATGATGGCGTGTTGATCACCGCGAGCCCTCTGTATAAACTTTTTCGCCTGCCTCGGTGGCGAAAAGACCTTGAAGAGTGCTGGAAGAAGCTCAGTGCCGGCGAATACGACTGGGCCCACCTCGCTTACAGCATCCGGCCGGAGCAGGTCCGTGAAAAGTGCAAAACCGATAAGTCCCTCGCCATCGCTCACGGTTTGGAAGCTCTGTACGAAGCGTCCCAAACACCGAAGAAATCCAAAAGGGCGAAAAAATGAGTATAATTCAGAACTGGAGGGTGACGGGTTAGCTCGTTCCTTGCTCCGCACGTCATCCGACCGCAAACGGGTGATGCTTCAAAAAACGGGAGTGAAACAAGTGCAATTCGAACTGGAAGCAACGTATAAAGATGGGGTGCTGGTTCCCGACAGATCGCTGGGGGCGGAAAAAGAAGGCAAGAGATTCAAGCTGATCCTGGTGGAACAGGAGGAACCTTCACTCAAGAGGGACCGGTTCTTTCAGAACGTCAGGAAGCATTCTTTCAACTTCCCCGAAGACTACCGCTTCAATCGGGACGAGATACATGAGCGATGAGGTTTTGGGAGCATGGGAAGATGCAAGCAAATGAGAAAAAGGATATCGTTAAGCTTTTAGCCGACAGCGATGGAGTCACTCGGGCACTGACAAAAGCTGTTCAGCAGGCCCTGCTGCAACACAAAAGAATGGGCAATCCGGTGGCAACCTGGCGTGACGGAAAAGTTGTGTGGATTACACCGGAAGAGATCGAGGTGTCGGAAGAAAGTGAAATCGGATGTCTTCGGAATGAGGAACCCAAGGAAGCATGAAGATACGCGATTTTCTTAGCGAGCATTTCCGGAAACGGCTGGAGCAGTGCACCTGTCTGGTCTTCTACGATCCCGAGGAACGGTTCCGGGAAGTCGTTCAGAGTCTGGAAGACGCCGGGTGCCGAGTCATCGATGGAAGCCGGTCGACCATTCTCGGGCGGGAACAGGCGATGGAAGATTGGCGCCGCCTTGGCGAATCTCCGGACGGCTTCCAGTACATGGTGGTCTACCTTCCCATCCCGAAACCCCGGTCCGACACCGGGCGGCGGAAGAATCCCTACCAGCCCCTCGCCATCGGCGGCGGCGAGTTCCCCGACAAGGACGGAGACGACTACCAGGCGCTTTGCCGCCAGGCAAAGCCGGACTTCCAGCAGCAGGTGGATCAGCTCTTCCAAGCCGGGGTCCCCGATTTCGATACCGTTGACGCCATCGACAGCGGAATGAACTGGCCGAAACTCAGGAACATTCTCGATGCCGAATCGCCGACGGAAATCGTTGTGGGACTTCTGTCTCCCACGGAAGCACAACGAAAAGCCATGGAGGGAGACTCCGCCTGGCATGCGGAATTCAAGGAATTTGCCGCGACTGTTCTGGGTCTGGCGCTCAAAACACTGAGCCGGGAATGGCAGCCTGTTCGGCGGGAACTTGCCCGGTACGTCCTATTCAGTGAGTTCGCCCGGGACCTTCCCGTTGACCTTCCTCCCGAACTCAAGGACGTTCCGCACGCGGAAGCATTCCATGCCGACCTCATCCGCAAAATATGCGATACGCTTCGCACATCGGAACGGCATCAGATCGTATATATTGAGATGGCCAATCAGGCGGCATCCGAACTCGATATCGAGAACCTCTGCGCGGACATAAAGGATTTCGGCGGACGTGATACGTTCTCGTTTGAGGAACGCACTTTTCTCCGTCAATTCATCGCCTCGGCGGAAGAAGGCGATGTAGATCAGGCCAGGCGGATTGCCGCTTTCCGCATGAATTCGATCTGGGCGCGGGAGGCGGATCGCCAGATCCTCTGGACCATCTCCGAACGCGCACTGGATCTATGCTCGCAGGTCGAGGCAATCAAAGGCGAATGGAAGAAGGAGACCGATAGCCTCTCTTCGCTGTTTTCCTGCTACACGGAGAGACTTCGGCATCTCGATACGTTGCACCGGGTACTCGAACAGGCGGTAAACGACGCCTACGGGGACCTGGGAGTGGTTGCGGGTTTCGTCGAGGAATCCCGTCGACGCTACCTGAAACTGGCCGAGGAGGTCCAGGACCGCTTTGTTTCCCTGGTGGAAAAAGAGGGGTGGCCGCCGGCCGGGTGTCTCAGGCAGACCCAGGTCTTCGGGAAGCTGCTTGCCCCGGGGCTCGAGGAGCGGCAACGCACCGCTCTCATCCTTATCGATGCGTTACGCTACGAACTGGCGGTGGAACTGCGGGCGCGCCTTACCGAAGATTATCCGGTCGAGCTTCACGCCACGGCCGCGCAGCTTCCGACCGTCACGAGCGTGGGGATGGCGGCGCTCATGCCCGAAGCGGAAGGGAATCTCCGGCTGATTCGCAAAAACAACGATCTTATTCCCGTCATCGGGAACCGGGAGGTCAAAGATCCTCCCGACCGTTTCAAGGCCATCCAGTCCTTGTATGGGGACCGGTGCGCCATGATGGATCTGGACAAGTTTCTCAAGAAGAAACCCGAGTTTTCGCGGACGGTCCAGTTGCTCGTGCTGAAGACCCAGGACATAGACGATCTCGGGACCCATCTGGCGTCCGATGCGGCCCGGTTCATCCCAAGCGTTTTGAAAAGAATACCCGCGGCCATCGGCAAGTTGAAGCAGCTTGGTTTTCAGCTCGTGGTGCTGGCGTCCGACCATGGGTTCATTCTCCTGGACGAACAGGAGGCCGGAGATACCGTACCGAAACCGGCGGGCGACTGGGTTCACGTTAAGGACCGTTATCTTTTGGGAAGCGGTTCCGCGGGTATCGGTACCGTGGCCCTGGATGCCGGGCACGTGGGGATCAGAGGGGAAGTGGATACCCTGGTGGTTCCGAGGAGTTTCGGGACGTTCAACCGCACCAGCCCCTTTTTTCATGGAGGACTGTCGCTTCAGGAATGCGTGCTGCCGGTGCTCTGCGTACGGACAAAAAAGACGAGAACGCTCAAGGAAGGACGGCCGCCAAAGCTCAATCTGAGCTATAAGGGAGGAACGACGCACACGATTACTACGCGCAGACCGATGATCGAAATCGTCTTGTTCCAGGAACAAATGGACTACTACGGGGCTGATGCGCTCGAATTTCAGCTCGAAGCCTACTCCAGGGGGAAGATAGTCGGCGAGGCGGCGTCCTGCAGCTATCTCGATGCTTCAACCAATTTCATCAGGATTCAATTGGGGCAGGCCATCAAGGTGCCTCTCCGGATGGATGACGATTTCGAAGGAGATTTCGAAGTCCGTGCCGTTGCCCCCAAGACCCAGGCGAACTTCGCAACGCTAAAACTCAAGACGAATTACATGGACTGAGCCGATGGATGCGCTTGATGCGAAATTGAACGAAGCATACCCGGGGCGCGTGGTGCGCAAGGACCTGCTGCACCAGATCAAGAAGGGGACAAATGTTCCTTCTTTTGTGCTGGAATTTCTTCTTGCGAAATACTGTGCGAGCGATGACCCCGATGAGGTGGATGCGGGCATCGGCGCGGTCCTGGAAACTATCCACAAGAACTACGTTCGCCCCGATGAGGCCAACAAGGCGCAATCCATGGTGCAGCAGAAGGGCCGGCACAAGTTCATCGACAAGATCCATGTGAAATATGTGGAACGGGAAAAGCGGCACTGGGCCGAGATGGAGAATTTCAATTCGAGGCGCATCGCCATTTCCGAAAAGTTCTACCGGGATAACGAGAGATTGCTGGCCGGGGGAATCTGGGCCGAGGTGACCGTTGCCCACAACGATGTGGATGAAGACGATTATGCTTTCTATATCGAGGATCTGAGGCCGATTCAGCTCTCCCGCTTCAATGAAGATGAGTTTCTAACCGGGCGTGAGATGTTCACTCGCGACGAGTGGATAGACATCCTGATACGATCCATCGGCCTGGAGCCCTCTAAACTCTCGCTTCGGCTGAAGTTCCATTTCCTGGCGCGGCTCTTCCCCTTCGTCGAATCCAACTACAACTTCATCGAACTGGGACCTCGGGGTACGGGAAAATCATACGTTTTCAGCGAGTTCTCTCCCTATTCGACTCTTGTGAGCGGCGGGCAGGCTTCCACTCCGATCCTCTTTTACAATACCGCGAGGAGACAGGTCGGCCTGGTGGGTTACTGGGATACAGTTGCGTTCGATGAGGTCGGCGGGGTGAAGATCCGGGATCAAAGTTCCATCGACATCTTGAAAGATTACATGGCAAACGGCAGGTTCTCCCGAGGGTTTGAGGTAATTGCCAATGCAAGCCTGGCTTTTGTCGGTAATATCGACCATTCCATAGAACAACTGGTGCATTCCACCCAATTCGACCTTTTCGTATCGCTTCCCGAATCTTTCGATCTGGCGGTCATGGACCGCATTCACACCTACCTTCCCGGCTGGGAGATGATCAAGAACAGCAGCGAGTATCTCACCGTTCACTACGGTTTCATAACGGACTACCTGGCCGAAGCGTTTCACAGGTCGAGCCGCCAGACCAACCGCTACGAGTATGTGAACCGGCGCTGTAAATTGGGAAAGAGCGTCGAAGGGCGTGACGAAGTATCCGTCAAGAAAACCGTGGCGGCTTTCCTGAAGCTGCTTCACCCAGTGGGAGAACGAGAACCGGCTTCCGAGGAGCTTAGACAGTACGTTGAGTACGCTCTGGAGGGGCGCCGGCGGGTCAAGGAGCAGATGAACAAACGAAAACCCGACGACGAATTCGCCAGGATCGATCTTTCCTACATTGACGAGCAGGGGCGTGAGGTAGTTGTCTGGTGCCCGGAATCCAGGGATGCCGAAGCGACGCAGAATCCGCAGAGAAAGGTTCTGCCCGGGTTAAGGAATGGAAAAACGAAGCCCAGGGGGAAAACTGTCGCAAGGTCTGCCGACGACGGGCAACAAGGGGCGAAACGGCCGGAGAGCGTCCATGGGGCCGGTAAGACAGACAAACAGGAGGAATCGGCGGCAGCGCCGCCAACCACGGAGCCTGGAGAGAAGCACTTCAAGATCTTCTACGGGGACACCGGTTATTCCTATGAAACCCTCTTCGGTGACTACCTGCGCGGGGCTCGAGTAATCGACATTGAAGACCCTTACATTCGGTCCCAGTACCAGGTGGTTAATTTTGTGCGGTTTTGCGAAGTGGTCGTGAAAGCAGGATCGGCTCACACGATCAATCTAACCACCGGCTTCGATGACGACCGGCAGCGCAAGGAAACTGAAGGAAAGCTTCAGAGCGTTGGCGCCGGCCTGATGGACTACGGCATTAAATTGAACATCACCTTCAACGAACATCAGCACGATAGAGAGATTCGGCTCGACAACGGATGGAGAATCAAAGTCGGTCGGGGTTTCGATATTTATCAGAAGCCCGATAGTTGGTTTTGCATAGGAGCGAACGATCTCGAAATGCGCCCATGCCTGGAGACGATTGTGGACATATTTAAGGATAGTTGAATTGAAATATTTTCTTGCTGCCGGAGTAAGTAAGCTATTGTAAAGCTGCTTTTCATCCGGTAAGCTCTGCCTTGCATCTTTTTCACCAGCTTTGTACGGAGGCAAGACGGTGCTTTTGAATCCCATCGGCGTTATCCGCTCTCCCATAAAGCAGCTCGAGGACGCTCCCAAGCAGGGAGCGGAGGCCTCGGTGGAGGGAGAACTCGTCATCGACCCCGCCTACGCGGAAGGCCTATCGGGGCTGAAGCCGGGGCAGAAGATCGTGATTTTGTACTGGCTGCACCTGGCGGACCGGACCCGCCTGCAGGTCCACCCGCGTGGAGACCGGTCCAGGCCGTTGAAAGGGGTTTTCGCCACCCGAAGTCCCCACAGGCCGAACCCGGTCGCCGTCCAGACAGTCGAATTGCTGGGAATTGAAGGCTCCCGCCTCCTGGTGAGAGGGCTGGACGCCCTGGACGACACGCCGCTGCTCGACATCAAGAGCGATTTTCCATAAGCGTTCAGACGCGCAATGAGCGATTGCCCGGTAAGCAACTGCCAGACGCAACGCCGACAGGCGGTTGCCCGGTGATCGATCGCTCGATGAACGGTGCAAACCGACAGCAAGGAAACCGGAAACGTGGATCACCAGTCGTCGGAAACCCGATATGAGGCGGAGGGCCTTGCATCCGGACTCAAGCCCCGGCCCGCGCCTTTGCCCTTTTTTCTGACCGTTCAACACATTTGCCGCCGGGGCTGTCGAAGTCGAATCCATCAGAACAGGTTCTTCCTGGTGGCGGTTCTCCTCTTCGTCGCGGCTCTCCTCGTCTTCCCGGTGGACAGGCCCCTGAGCGACGCAGTCCGGCTCCAGGCCGCGTCTCTTCAGTCTCACGCCTTCGAGGATTTCAAGAGCATCTTCAGGACGCTCGGCAAGGGCGACGTGCTGCTGTTCGTTGTCCTGGTGCTGGGCGCCTGCGGACTGCGGCGCCGCGCCCAGACGATCGCCCTGGCCCTCCTGCTCAGCGTGGTCATGATCTGGCCGGTGAAGCTCGTCGTCGGCCGGGAACGCCCGCACGGCGGGGGGTATAGTACGTCCTTTCCCAGTGGAGACACGACCGCCGTTGCGGCATTTGCGGCGCCTCTGGCCGGCGGCCCTCCGGGAGCCGTGGCCGTTGCGGGCGTTGCAGTGGTCATCGTGGGCGCTCTGCGCGTGGGCGATGGGGCGCACTATCCGAGCGACGTGCTTGCCGGGGCGGCGTTCGGTCTTCTGGCGGGGCTCCTTGCGCAACGGCTCCACCGCCGGTGGAGGTTCCAGTTCCGTCGGGGCCATTTCGCCCTTGCGTGCATCGGGCTCACGGCGTTCTCGCTTGCCGCGTCCCTGGCGGGAAAGGGCGGCAGGGACATGCTCAATTTCCTTGCGGCGTTCGGTCCCGGCCTGCTGTTGTGCCTCGCGGCGCGCCGTATGCGTATATCGGTGAGGCGGACCGACGGGATCTTTAGGCGATTTATACGGCTCGTGGATTCGGAACGGGGGCTGGGATGGAGGTGGGCCGTTCCGGCCTGCGCACTGGCCGCCGTTCTGGCCCTGTACATGTTCACGACCACGCGCTCCACGCTCTGGGACCGGGATGAACCGAGGTTCTCCCGTGCGACGGTCGAAATGACGCAGTCGGGAAACTACGTCGTGCCGACCTTCAACGGCGCTCTGCGTCCCGACAAGCCGATCCTGATCTACTGGCTCATGTCTCTGCCGGTGAGGGTGCTGGGCGCGACCGAATTCGCTAGTCGTTTCTTCGCGCCTATCGGGACCGTGCTTGCCTGCCTGCTGACGTTCGTGCTGGGGAGACGGCTCTTCGGCTCAACAACCGGATCGGGTTCGGCGCCTGAACCGGGAAGTGAAGCGGGAGAGCGGGCAGGAACGTGGGCGGGAGCGGAGCCGGGAATGGGTTCGGGGGCGTCGACCGCCGTTCTCGCCATGCTGATGATTCCTCTCAGCCCGCTCATGATGGTGAGCGGTACGGCAGCCACTACGGACGCCGTCCTGCTGGCGTGCATCACCGGGTGTATCGCGGTCTTTGCGCGGGCGCTGCGGCGTGGCGGATTCGATCTGCGCGGCGTGGCGTTCCTCGCTTTTGGTCTCGGCATGGCTCAACTGGTGAAGGGCCCGGTCGGGCTTGCAATTCCCGTCCTATCCATTGGAGTGTGCCTGCTGCTTATGGGGCGGTGGGGCACGATCGCCGGCGAGCGGCGAAGGGCCATGGCGTGGGCGGTTGTCCTGGCGTCGGGGCTCGGAACGATCGTTTTCCTGCTTTGGGCCATACCCGCCAATGAGGCCACCGGGGGCGAGTTCCTGCGCCTGGGGCTGGGTCGCCATGTCGTTCAGAGATCGCTCAAACCGATGGAAAGCCACGGCGGTAGCTTCCTGCTGTCCATCCCGTACTACCTCCCGGTGCTCGCGTGCGGGTTCTTCCCCTGGACGTTGTTTCTCCCCGGCGCCCTGTCGGCGCTCTTTCGGGGCGCCCTGGCTCCCAAAACCGCAAGCTCGTTCCTCGTGGGATGGATGGTTCCCACGGTGGTGCTCATGAGCCTGGTCGCAACCAAGCTGCCGCACTACATATTGCCCGTATGGCCCGCGTTGGCCCTTGCCGTCGCCGCCTTTATCGGCAAGGCGGAGAAGGGATTGCTCGCTCCGGCCGATCTGGCCTGGCTGAAGCGGGGCGCATGGCTCTTCGTTCCGACGGGAGTGGCGGCGGCGGCGGCGTTGATGGTGGGACCGGCGTTCCTTTCCTTCCCCGGAATAGAGAAGGCCGGCTTCGCTTCGGGGTTTCTGCTGCTGACGGTCGTCATTCCGGCGGCGAGAGAGCACGCTTCCCGCAGATACCGCTCGTCGGCGGTGGTCCTGGTGGCGGGAATGCTGGCTTTCCAGTTCCATGCCGCGATGTGGGTCATCCCAAAAATAGACCACTTGAAGCCGGGTCCGCCCGTGGCGAGGGCCGTTAAGGCGAGCACCGAACCCGGTACGCGCGTCCTGACCTGCAAGTTCAACGAGCCGAGCCTCAACTTCTACCTGGACCGCTACACGGTCCCGCTGGCCGATGAGAATGCCGTGGCGGCCTGGGCCCGGGAGCGGGTCGGGGCAGGGGGAGGGACCGGCGGGGCCGGGGAGCCTGTCGGGCAAGCGGATGAAGTCCTTGTCGCGCCCCGCGCCATCCTGCAAGCCGCGGAGGAGCGGCATGGGCCCCTGGGCTTTACGGAAATCGCCTCTTCTGCGGGGTTCGATTTCTCAAAGGGACGCAAAATGGAACTGGTGGCGGTGCGGCGGAGTCCTTGAAAGACGCCTGATCGGGAAGAAGACCGGCCCGGCCATCAGGGCCGGGCCTGTATCGGACCCGGGAACGGTCCCGCGAAGCGCTGAGTAAAGATCTAAGTCGCTACAGCCAGAGGCTTTTTCTCTTCCTCGTCCTTGCGCCAGTAGGGATTTATGAGGTCCTCGAATATGGAAAGAGCGGCCTCTGCGCCCTGCCCGGTCGCGGTGACGATCTGCTTGAAGCCTCCCTCGACGTCGCCCGCCGAGTAGACGCCCGGAATGTTGGTGCGGTGGTGCTCGTCGCGCTTTATGAAACCGTCCTCGGTAAGCTCGACGCCGATCTTCCTCGCCAGTTCCACATTGGGATTGTAGCCGATAGCGATAAATGCCCCATCGGCCCTGAGCGACCTGACGTCTCCGGTCTTGTTGTTACGCAAAAGCAGTTCGTTCACCTTTTCCTGGCCCCTGATCTCGACAAGCTCCGTGTCCCACAGAATCGGGATGCCGCTTTCCTTGATGCTCTTGACGAGATGTTCCTGCGCCCTCAGAGAGCTTCTCCTGTGCACCATGATCACCGACACGCCTATGTTGTGCAGATGCAAAGCTTCCGTGGCCGCGCTGTTGCCTCCGCCCACGACCACCACCCGCTTGCCTCTGAACAGCATTCCGTCGCACGTGGCGCAGTAACTCACTCCACGCCCGGCCAGCCTGGATTCGCCGGGAATCCCCAGGTGCTTGTATTCCGCTCCCGTAGCCAGCAAAACCGCCTTCGTGCGGAACTTCCTGCGCGTCGTGACGACTTCCAGCGGGTCACCCTCGCGGACATCCATCACTTCCTCGCCCTGGAAGATCTGTACGTACTGGAGCGCGTGGCTCACCATGATATCCACCAGGGTCTTGCCGGGAACGCGGGTAAGGCCCGGGTAGTTCTCCACGATGGGGGTCGTCGCCACCTGGCCGCCCAATGCGCCGCGCTCGACCACGACCGTCTTGAGGCCGCTTCGCACCGCGTATATGCCCGCGGCAAGCCCGGCCGGTCCGCCGCCGATCACCACCAGGTCCGTCTCGACCAGTTCCGCCTCCACATCGGGGATGAAGATCGTCTGCTGCTCCAGCTTGTCCAGGGAGAGCATGAACAGCTCCTCCGGCTGCGCCCCCTGGGCTATGAGAGCTTCATTGGCGAACGTCTGAGGCACGCTGTAAGCGGAATACTGGGCCGCCATTTCCTGGTTCGCCTGGATGTCCACGATATCGATCGAAACAAGGTCCGGTTTCTCGATCGCCGCCTTGACCCCGTGCAGCGCCTGCTCGGGGCAGTAGGGGCAGGTTGGGCTGACGAAAACCTTGATATGCCTGGGAGAATCGATTTTGTTCACGATCTTGAGGGCCTGCTCTCCCAGGTTGGAGGACCGCAGCCCAAGCAGCACGAGCATCCCGACGAAAGTTCGCCCTTCCTCGCCGTAAGGCACTCCCAGGTAACGGATGGAATAGCGCTCGGGTTCGAACAGGATGGTCGGGGAAGAGGTTACCTTCCATTTCTTTGCCGCCGGGTCGTTGAGGTCGTATTCCTTCAACTGGATCTTGTCGGAGACTTCCTGGAAAGCCTGGATCAAGTCCCGCGCGCCCTGGTTCAGGATGTCGTTGTCTCCTCGCCGTGTGAAAAGATGCAATGAGATGGTATGGGGCAGCCCCGCAAATACCTTTCTCAACTGGTCCGCAACTTCTCCACGCAAGAAAGCCTCATTCTCGGAAGATATTCTTTCGTCTGCCATCTCTTTTGTCGCCTTTTCTCGAGTTGAACGCATCTTCCGGTCCCGTCACGGGACCGGTTGCAGCTTGTTGAACGTCGATTCCCGCTTTCCTTCCGGTTAACCCCTTCAACAATATAAGCATGAAACGAGACGTACGGTAGAAAAACGATCGTTCGAGGCCGGCATGCAGTTCTCCCCTGCACGGAAGAACCGGGGAAGGACCCCGATCGCAACCGATGCCGCACCCAACACAATGTTGCCGGAATCAATCAACCGCATCTCGTAGCTCTGCCTCATTATATAATTTGTGGACGATCGAGGCTTATGTCAAGTTGCGGCGGGAATCGCAGGGGGGATGCTATCTCTTGAGGAAATGGCCGATGAATTCGGCCACGGTCTTCTTGCCGTTGTAGATTCCGAAGTGGCCTTCACAGAGCACGTCGGCTTCCAGGGTGAGCATCAATTTCAAAGATTGGAGGTAATCCTCGCGGTTGGAAAGAAGGGACGGATGGATGGGGCCGTGGACGTCCTGGCCGAAAAGCACCTTCAACCCGTCCGATTCGGCAAGATACACCACCGATCCGGGCGAATGCCCCGGGACATGGATGGCCTGGATGACTCTTCCGCCCAGGTCTATTTCCTCCCTGTCCGCGGTCAACTTTCTATCGACCGTGAAGGGTTCGATGGACGAACCGTACCAGTTGGCGGCGGTCACCTCGTTGTCGCCTTCTTCTAGGAAGGCGGCGTCCCGTTCGTGAGCCACGATGCGGCACCCCGTTTTAGCCTTCACGCCGGGCGCTCCCCCCGTGTGGTCGTAGTGGCAGTGCGTGATCAGGAGGTACTCTATCCGGTCCGGCTCGACGCCGCGCGCCCGGATGTTTTTCAGGAGCTTTTTCTCCGAACGGCCGCAACCGGCATCCACCAGCGCGGCGCGTCCTCCGAAATTCACGAGGTATACGGCCGCATCTTCGGAGGACGTAAGCTGTCCCCCGCCAACCTGGAATATCTCGCTGGTGATCTTCATTTCGTGGCGCCTCCTCAGTTTTTATCGACAACCTTTTCTACCACGCAGGACACGAAAAAGCACGAAAAAGGATGAGTCCTCTTTTCGTGCTTTTCGTGTCTTTCGCGGTTTACAACCGGCTATAGCCGGAGCGCCCGCCTCGGTAGAGCTTAAAACTTGTAGCCGACGCTTGCTCCAATGAGATGCGCGTGCCCGTTCTCGAAGTCGGACTCGAGTACGGAATCCGCCGGCCGCGCACTCACATGGCGTTCGACGATATGAAGGTACGTATAGGAGAGATCGAACGTCCAGTTGCCCCAGTGCGCTCCGCTACCCAGAGCGAACAGGTGCCGGTCGTTGGCGGGCACCAGGTAGTCCACACGTGCGTTCGGGTCCGGCGTCTCGTCGTAGGTATATCCGCCTCTCAGATCCAGCCAATCAAGCAGCCTGTATTCAGCCCCTATCTGGAACCGCCAGGCATCGCGCCAGTCCTTGATGCTGCCGTAAGCCGCGGGACGCCCGCTTCCCATCGGGTCGATTTCATAATCGATGCTGAGCGTGTTGTAGAGGCTCCACCGGGTCCATGTAGCTCCTACCTCCATGCTGAGGCGGTCGATGGGCTTGAAGGCGATGCCCATGAAGAGCATGTCCGGCAGGATAATGGAACCGGAAGCGTCCGTATCGTTGAAAAAGCGGGAAAGCGCAGGCGAAGCCGCCAGGGCGGCGGGTTTGGTGAAATCGGAGGTGCCTTCCACATCCACCTTTGCCTGGCTGCGGTACGACACGCCCATGGACAGCCAGTCCAGGGGCTTGTAATGCACGGCTAAGTTGAAACCGTATCCGAAGGCGTCCCCCTTCAGTTGACGATCCACGTCAAATGCGGGATTGTTGAGACCCAGCGGGTCGATCTTACGGTCCAACTCGATGTCGAAATAAATAATGTCCAGGCCTGCCGCCACGGACAACTGGTTGTTTACCTTGTAGACCACGTTGGGATTTATCGTGACGCTTTCGATGAACGCCTTGTAGCTGTTGTAGCGCCCCGGCCAGTTCTGGTCGAATTCCGTCCCGAGACCGAACTGGGAAAAGCTCCCAAACCCCAGCCACAGGCTGTCCGTGACCTGGCCGGTAAGGTATAGATGAGGCGGGAACCAGACATTATCCACCGATTCCGTTCTCGTGCGCGCGCCGCCGGATGTGGTGACAATGTCGCTGGCGGGCAGGATGAACGTCGCCCCGGCCATGGTCTGTATCCCCGGCAACTGGGTGATGCCGGCCGGATTGTAGAATACCGCGGACGGGTCGTCGGCCATTCCCACCACGGCGCCGCCGAGAGCATTGCCCCGGGCGCTCCCCTCATAGAGCGCAAAACCTGCTCCCGAGCAGATCCGGCCGCCGGTCAGAAACAGCGCAAGTGCACAAAACAACACAAAAAAACTCTTTCCCCTCATTCCAACTTCTCCTCACGATCCAACTGATGAATTGATAATGAAGCAGCCCCCTCCATACTTATACAACTATCCGTAATACCGCAAAATCCTCCTGTCCGCCGTCCCAGGCGAAAGAAAGAACGCTCCTCGCCCTCGAGTCCCGGAGCGGTCTCGCTCCGGCCAGGTCAACAGCGTTGTGACAAGATTCCTTATTTTACAGTAACGCGATTGTTGCCGTTCTTTGATTTTGGGCGACCACCTTAGCACCGAATCGGGTTTTATGTAAACAAATTTCAGCAAGGAGCATCAAAAATTGTAAGGGAGATAATCGGAATGGCTTTAAGGATAGGATTTAGTTCGAGAATACGGGAAGCAGCGACCACCGCCCGACTGCCGGATGCTTATATTATAATTCAGTCGAAGACAACCGCACGGCGCATCCTGCGTCCGGCGCCTTTCTCCGGCCCTTGCATAAGTGAGGGATCGTTTGACGGGATACTTTCTATGTTTCACAAGATCGTGAGAATACTCGCATTCTCTCTCGGAGTCGTCTTTCTCGTGGGAATATGGGGCGTGGCGATCGAGCCGAGACTCATAGACGAAGTCCACTATGATGTGGAGATTCCTCATCTTCCACCGGAATGGGAGAGGGCGAGGATCGCCTTCATCTGCGACTTGCAGGTCGGCATGTGGTTTGGGAATGAGGACACTTCCAGGCGCATCGTCGAGCGGATTATCGCCGCACGACCGGCGGCGGTTCTTATCGGCGGCGATTTCATCTACCATCCCACCGAAGACGATCCGCTTCCGGAGGCGCTTGAAGAGTTCGCGGAAGAAGACGGCGCGCGAACGGTCAGGGATTTGGTTGACAGGACGACCGACATCGTCTTGCCGCTCGTTCAGGCGGGTCTTCCCGTGTACGCGGTATTCGGAAATCATGACTACGCCATGGAGACGCAAGAGTCCTTGAAGCTTCCCTGGGTAGCCGAAATACTGGAAAGCAGCCTTGAAGCCAAAGGAGTGCGGGTCCTGAAAAACGAAGCGGTTGCATTGAAAAGGTCCGGGGACGCTCCAACCAACCCGGACCACCCGCTCTACATCGTCGGCGTCGGCCCCTACTACCCCCATGAGGCCGATGTGCGGAAAGCATTTTCGGGTCTTCCGGAAACCGCCCCCAGGATCATCCTGATGCACAATCCTCAACCGTACGAAAACATTCCAGCCGGACAGGCGCCCTTAACGCTGGCGGGTCACACTCACGGCGGCCAGATACGCATTCCGTTTCTCCCTTCGTGGTCGTGGCTTTCCATAGTCAAAGGCCGCGAAGTCCACGCCGACGGGTGGATCAAAGATTTCGGCCATGAGAACAACCGGTTGTACGTGAGCAAAGGTATCGGTTTCAGCATCGTGCCGATAAGAATCAACTGCAGACCCGAACTCGCATTTTTTACCCTGTCCGGACGAGGCGAGTGAGCGTCGCGTTTTACCGCACCCGTTCATGGATCTCTTTCAGGGATACACGGGCTTCGATTGAGTGAATGACCTCGGGCAAAATACTCTTCGACGCTCATGTATTTCCCATTGCTTCGCAACATCTCCGGCATCCCTATTCCCTCCCCCCACGATAATCACTCTTGCCCAGGGGCAACAGGGAGCATCCGGAAGGCAGCGCGCCGGCTTCCGCCACCACGTCTATGGTGATCCCGCCGCGGGCGTACCACAGCCCCACCACCCGGATATACTTGGGGGCCATGGCCTCCCGCAACCGCTTCTGGATGTAAATGGCGCAGTCCTCATGGAACGACCCGAAATTCCTGAAACTTCCCAGGAACAACTTGAAAGACTTGCTTTCCACCAGTCTGTCTCCCGGAACGTAGTCCACGACGAGTACGGCAAAGTCGGGTTGCCCGGTGAGGGGGCAGAGCGTCGTGAATTCCGGCGCCGTGAGTCGCACGACGTAATCGACATCGGGGTGGGGATTGGCAAAGGTTTCCAGGCGCGCATCCTCGGGGCGCGAGGGGATGGAGGCCTTTCCCCCCAGTTGGGTCAACTCCGAATATGGGTTTTCAGACATTCGCTACTCCAGTCACTCGCTTCCGACGTACGAAGTCGGGTCAGGCAATCCCGCATCAATAAAGCCCTTTTTCCTCAATAGGCAACTGTCGCAATGCCCGCACGCGCGCCCCAGCGGGTCCGGATCGTAGCAGGAATGCGTGACGGCGTAGTCCACGCCGAGCTGCGCGCCTCGCGCTATGATCTGCGCCTTGGTAAGATGGATGAGGGGCGTGTGAATTCGCATCCGCATGCGGCCCTCGACGGTCTCCCGGACGGCAAGGTTGGCCATGGTCTCGAACGCGCGGATATACTCCGGGCGGCAATCGGGATAACCCGAATAATCGAGAGCGTTCACGCCGATGAAAACGTCGGCGGCCCCGAGCACCTCCGCCCACGCGAGCGCGAGAGACAAAAACACCGTATTGCGGGCCGGAACGTAGGTGGCCGGGATGCGGCTGCTCATTTCCTCCGGGGAAACGTCCTTGGGGACTTCCATGCCGGACGTGAGCGCCGACCCTCCGATCCGGTCCAGAGGCACTTCCAGGATCAGGTGCTCTCTCACTCCGAAAGCCGAAGCCACGCGCCTCGCAGCTTCCGTCTCCACGCGGTGCCTCTGATGGTAGTCGAAGCTCAGAGCATACAGCTCATACCCTTCGGCCCCGGCTATCGCCAGGCAGGTGGTCGAATCCACCCCTCCCGAAACCAGTACTACAGCCTTTCGCGATTCCCGTTTCTCATCCATTGCCGTCTCCGACGCCATGTCGATATCAAACCCCCCGCCGGTCGGGGTCCCACACGTATTTGTGCAACTGGAGATTGAGCCGCACATCAAGTCCGTCGTCGATGATCCACCGAGCCAGATCCTTCGGGGGGAGAACTCCGAACACCGGAGAGAAGTGAATCACATTCATCTTTCGGAACCGCTTCCGGATCAGTTCGAACATGTTTGCCGCGAATTCGTAGTCTTGCCTCGCGCCGACGACGAATTTGAGTTCGTCGTGGTCCTGGAGCCGAAGCGTGTTCTGGTGATCGTAGGACTCGTGCTCCCCGCCGGACGGACACTTGATATCGACGACCTTGATGCAGCGCCGGTCCACGCAGGAGATATCGAAGCTCCCGTTGGTTTCGAGCAGGACGGTGTGCCCGGAATCGATCAATTCGCGCACCAGCCGAGGGGTTTCGTCCTGAAGCAGGGGTTCGCCGCCGGTAACCTCGACGAGAGAACAGCCCAGGCCGCGCACCTTCTCCATGATCTCTTCGACGGTCAACTCAGCCCCTTCCGTATAGGCATACCGGGTATCACAATAGGAACAGCGCAGGTTGCAGCCCGTGAGCCTTATGAAGGCGCAGGGCCACCCTGCATAAGAGGATTCGCCTTGTATGCTGAGGAAAATCTCGTTCACTTTCAGAGGCATTCATTCCTCCCAGTAATACGCTCCGGCTCCGGCGGACTCGCAGACCTTCACCCTGGAGACCTTGACGGTATCCGTATTCAGTAACGCGGAAAGCTCCCCGTAAATGTACCTTGCGATGTTTTCCGACGTGGGATTGTCGTTTTGGAACGGCGGCAACTCATTCAAGTCCGTGTGGTCCATTCCGGAGACAACGGTCTTCACCGCATCCTTCACGGCGCGAAAGTCTATGCCTATGCCCGTGCGGTCGAGTTGGACGCACCTGACGAAAACATCCACCTCCCAGTTGTGCCCGTGAACGCGGGCGCAGTCTCCCGCATATCCACAAAGATGGTGCGCAGCGGAAAAATGGGTGTTGACGTAGATTTCAAAAACTCCGGGCATGTGAAGTACTCCGTGCAGATAACTGAGTCTCGGGTCTGTTTGGTTTCATCGAGCCGAAAATTCGAGCTTCGCGCCGCCGCCTGCCGTTGTTTCGGACAACTTGAAGCATAAACAAAACGCAGCCGCAAGACAATGCGCAGTCGGTATGCGGTCGAAGTTAAATTCCCATTGCAATGAACTCTTCGTTTGTGATAATATGCAATCCTAATTGTTAGGTTGGGTTATCCAGCGCTGAACGACCGGCCCCGACCAACCACACTTCGTTAAACCAGATACGGGGCGCGGCCTCATCATAACGTTGTACACAGTCCGACCACGAGAATGGTTCCGGCGACCGGAAGGGAAAACCAAGGGACCGTTTTCGGAGATGCGTGGGAGTTCTCCGGGTGCTCCTCGAAAAGATTGCAGACTCGTACCGTTGAGAATGCTGTCGCGGGGAGCGCGTATGAACGTGAAAAACACGCCATGTCTTACGAGGACCCAAACTCGCCACTCACAACCCGAAGCAATCCGTTAGCACGTAGTCCGCAACTCGCAACCCACAACCGTAACTCGCAAACAATCCGGAAAAGGTGGCGGCTATGGAAACCGGTAGCACGAAAGACCGGGAGGCTGGGGCGAATCGGCGGCATCCCATGGGAGACCCGCGTTACAAGGTGATCGACCGCGTCCTGAAACGGCTCCAGTACAAGCAGGATGCGCTCATCGAGGTGCTCACCGCCGTCCAGGAGGCCTTCGGGTACCTGGCGGAAGAACCCATGGCGTATGTTGCCCGGCAGCTGAAACTTCCGTTCAGTTGGGTTTACGGCGTGGCGACCTTCTATCACTTCTTCTCCCTCGAACCGTCCGGGAAGCACACCTGTATCGTCTGCCTCGGAACGGCCTGCTACGTCGAGAAGTCGGCGGAAATCGTGGACGCGCTGGAGAAGGGCTTCAACGTGAAAGCCGGGCAAACCACGGCGGACGGCGACCTGACCCTGACCACCACCCGATGCCTCGGCTGCTGCGGGCTGGCGCCCGTGGTCGTCCTTGACGATACGGTCCATGGGAAGGAGACCCCGGAGTCGGCCCTTCGGATGGCGCGAGAGGCGGTTCGGGCCGGCGCGAAGAGCAGCGGCGAGGCGATGGAAGCCACGCAAGCCGGCGAGGAGAAGACGGTATGATGAACCGGGAGGAACTCAAGTCGATGGCCCAGGCCGAATTGGACCACCAGGCCGGGTTCCGCTGCCGGGTTCTTTGCTGCATGAGCACGCCCTGCATATCGAGCGGCGCCGTAGCCGTGCTGGCCGCGTTGAAGGGTGCGGCCGGGAAGGACGGACTCGAAACCCTGGTGGATGCCGTCGCCGCCGGGTGTATGGGACCCTGCAGCCGCGGCCCTTTGGTTACGGTTAAGGTCGCGGGCGAGGAGGACGTGATTTATGAAAGAGTCACGCCCGAGATGGCGGCGCCGATCATCGAGAGGCACGTTCTGAACGCATCCGTTACGGCGCTGGACGAGAGGGTGCTTCCCGCGGACCTCCCTTTTTTCAAGCGGCAGACCCGGATCGTCCTCGGGGAGAGCGGGGTGGTGGACCCGGAGCGGCTGGAGAGCTACGTGGCGCGGGGCGGCTATACCGCTCTCGGGCATGCCTTGCGGGAAATGACCCCGGAGCAGGTCTGCGAGGAGATTTCGAGGAGCGGCCTTCGAGGCCGCGGCGGCGCCGGCTATCCGACCGGTCTCAAGTGGCGCATGGCGCGCAAAGCGGCGGGGGACAAAAAGTACGTGGTGGCGAACGGGGACGAGGGCGACCCGGGCGCCTACATGGACCGCACTCTGATGGAATCGGACCCGCACCGCGTTTTGGAAGGAATGGCCATTGCCGGGTACGCCGTGGGGTCGGACCAGGGATATATCTACGTGCGGGGCGAATACCCGCTGGCGGCAAGCCGGCTGGAACGCGCCATCCGGCAGGCGGAGCGAAGGGGCTTGCTGGGCAACCGCATCCTCGACAGCCCCTTCAATTTCCGCATCGACCTTCGCATGGGAGCGGGCGCGTTCGTCTGCGGCGAAGAAACGGCGCTCATGCAATCCATCATGGGGCGGCGCGGCCAACCCGTGCCCCGGCCGCCCTATCCGTCCATGAAAGGCCTGTGGGGCGGACCGACCCTCATCAATAACGTGGAAACGTTCGGAAACATCGCGGCGATCATAAACGGCGGGGCCGCCTGGTACGCGGGCTACGGGACGGAAAAGAGCAAGGGGACCAAGGTCTTCGCGCTTGCGGGCAAGGTGGTCAATACCGGCCTCATCGAGGTCCCCATCGGAATCACGCTGAGGGAAATCGTCTACGACATCGGCGGGGGCATGGCGGGAGGCCGTCCGTTCAAAGCCGCCCAGACCGGCGGCCCCAGCGGGGGATGCATCCCGGCCGAACACCTCGATGCTCCCATGGATTACGAAACTCTGGGGCGGCTGGGCTCCATCATGGGATCGGGCGGACTCATCGTCATGGACGAAACGAGTTGTATGCCCGATGTCGCCCGGTTTTTCATGGAGTTCTGCATGGACGAGAGTTGCGGGAAGTGCGCCCCGTGCCGGAGCGGGACGGTGCAGATGCACCGTATCCTGTCGAGGATCACGACAGGCGCGGCCCGGATGGACGATCTCGAAAAGCTCGAAGACCTGTGCCTCATGGTGAAGGAAACCGCTCTGTGCGGCCTCGGGCAGACGTCGCCCAATCCGATCTACAGCACGCTTCGCTATTTCCGGGACGAATACGAGGCGCACATCAAGGACCGTCACTGTCCGGCGGGCGTTTGCCGGTTCTTGTGACGGGGAAAAGAACGACGTGGTGACCGGAAGATAAGACCGGCTCTTCAGACAGGATTGGCGGGAAGAACAGGCGAAGAATCGGAAAGGATCTGATCATGGAGGCGCCCCGATGTCCGTTGTGACGCTCACCATCGACGATACGCTCGTAAGCGCCCGCACCGAGGCGACGATTCTCGACGCGGCGCGGGAAGCCGGAATCGATATCCCCACTCTGTGTTACCTGGAGGGGTTGTCCGCTCGCGGCGGCTGCAGGCTCTGCTTGGTGGAGGTCGAGGGCAGTCCCAGGCTGACGCCGGCGTGCGTCTCACCGGTGCAGGAGGGCATGGTGGTCAGGACCCACACGGAGCGGCTGCAAAACTACAGGCGCATGATCGTGGAATTGCTTCTGGCCGAGCGCACTCACACTTGTGCGGTGTGCGTCATGAACGGCCGTTGCGAACTGCAGAGCATGGCCGCCAGGCTGGGAGTGGACCACGTGCGCTACGACTGCCTGCATCCGAACTTTCCGGTGGACGCAAGCCACGAACACAACGTCAAGGACCCCAACCGCTGCATCCTGTGCGCCCGTTGCATTCGCGTCTGCGACGAGGTGGAGGGAGCGCACGTCCTCGACATGATGGGCCGGGGCGTCCACTGCAACGTCATCACCGGCATGAACCAGCCTTGGGGAAAGAGCCTCGCCTGCACGGGATGCGGCAAATGCATCCAGGTGTGCCCCACCGGCGCGCTTTTCAAGCAGGGTTCCACGGTGGCCGAGATGGAAAAGGGACGCCGGTTCCTGATCTGGATACTGGACGGCCGCGATAAGAACATATGGCATTGGACCAGGTAAGCGGAGGGAAGTCGGGATATGACCGCCAAAGGGAGTGAAAGAATACGCCTGGCCACCGCGTGGTTGGGAGGCTGTTCGGGGTGCCACATGAGCCTTCTCGACCTGGACGAACGCCTCCTCGATCTGTTGGAACTGGTGGACATCGTCTACAGCCCGATCACCGATACAAAGGTGTTCCCGGAAGACGTCCACGTGACGCTGGTGGAAGGGGCGGTGGCGAACTCGGACAACGCAAGGGATGCGCGGGAAATCAGGGACCGGAGCAGGATCGTGATCAGCTTCGGCGACTGCGCCGTAACGGGGAACGTGGCGGCGCTCCGCAACCGGACTTTGCCCGGCGCCCTGCTTTCGTCCGTGTACGCCGAAGGGCCGGGGAAAGCGCCGCCCGCCGAAGAACTCTCCGATATAATGCCGGTGCTTCTGCCCGAAGTGCTGCCGCTGCACCAGGTGATTCCCGTGGACTTCTTCCTGCCCGGCTGCCCTCCGGACCCGGAACGGATATGGACCGCGGTGACGGCGGTGCTGAGAGGAGAGCCGGTGGTTCTACCCCCGGAGATGCGGACGTTCGGATGACCGCGGATGCTGATTCCTGACCACGAAAAGGGAAAGCGCTTTTTTCGTGGTCGATAACCGGCATCCATCCGTCGGGAAGGGATTGTATGGCACAGACATTACACATAGCGCCGGTCACGAGAATTGAAGGGCACGGCAAGGTCACCATCCACCTGGACGATGCGGGACGGGTTATCGACGCCAGGCTCCACGTGACGGAATTCCGGGGCTTCGAGAAGTTCTGCGAGGGTCGCATGTTCCAGGAGATGCCGGGCCTCACGATGCGCATCTGCGGCATCTGTCCGGTCAGCCACATGCTGGCTTCGGCCAAAGCGTGCGACGCCATCCTCGGGGTCAGGGTCCCTGCCGTCGCCGTCAAGCTGCGCAGATTGATAAATTACGCTCAGTACGTCCAGAGTCATGCGTTGAGCTTCTTCTACCTGAGTGCTCCGGACCTGCTGTTGGGAGTGGAGAGCGACCCTGCCGCAAGAAACATTACGGGACTGGTTCAGGCGGACCCGGAACTGGCGCGCAAGGCCATCCGCCTTCGCCGGTTCGGCCAGGAGATCATACGGATGATCGCCGGCAAGAGCGTGCATCCCGCATGGGCGACGCCGGGCGGCGTGCGAACGGGAATGACGGAGGATCAGCGCGCCGTGATACGCGGCATGCTGCCGGAGGCTTTCCATACAACCGAAATCGCGCTCGACCTGCTCAAGGACAGGTACGACGGTTTTCAATCCGAAATCGAGAACTACGGGGATTTTCCCAGTCTCTTCATCGGACTGGTCACGCCCGAAGGGGGCCTGGAACACTATGACGGTGTCCTGCGGGTGATGGATGCCGATGGAAAGCTCCTGGAATCCGGGCTGGCTCCCGAGAGGCGCCGCGAAATCATCGCCGAAGCGGTGGAGCCGTGGAGCTATCTGAAGTTTCCCTACTACAAGCCTTATGGTTACAGGAACGGAGGAGGGGAGGGGAACGAAAGCGGGGACCCGGGCGGGGATGGTTCCCGGAATGGGGACGTTCCAGGAATGTACAGGGTCGGTCCGCTGGCGCGCCTGAACATCTGCGACTTCGCCGGGACCGTGCGCGCGGACCGGGAGCTGACGCGCTTCCGGAGCCTTCGAGCCGGAGGAAAACCGGTAACCGGGAGTTTTCATTACCACTACGCCCGGTTGATCGAAATCCTCTTCGCCCTGGAGAAGATCGAGGAACTGCTGGACGACCCGGAAATCACGGGCGCTCATATCCGCAGTCGCGCCCGGCTGGCGGACGAACCCGTGGGTATCGGCGTCATGGAAGCCCCGCGGGGCACGCTCATCCACGAGTACCATGTGGACGACAACGGAATTCTCACGGGCGTGAACCTCATCGTGGCCACCGGCAACAACAACCTGGCGATGAACGCAACCATACGCCGGATTGCCGGGGCCTACCTCCGGGGGCATTCCATCGGAGAAGGACTTCTGAACAGGATCGAACACGGTATCCGGCTCTACGATCCCTGCCTGAGCTGTTCCACGCACGCGGTCGGAAAGATGCCCTTTCATGTGCGGATTTATGATGTTTCGGGGAACATGGTAGCCCAACTCACCAGAGATTGACCTCAAGGAGGGATATTCTCTTGATTTTGATCATATCTTGCGGCAACAGTTTTCGCCGGGACGACGGCGCGGGTTTCGTACTGGGGGAGAAGATCGAGAAGGCGTTGCTCGACCGTTGCCATCGGGTGCAGCGAATCGCCGTTCATCAACTGACGCCGGAATTGGCCGAACCCATTGCCGGGGAGGAGGTACTGGCGGTGATCTTCACGGACACCAGGGCGGCCGGTCCGGGAGACAGCCTCAGGCTGCAGTTTCGTCCCGTCCCCTCCTGTTGCAGGTCGCAGGGACTGGGGCACACGCTGTCCGCCGGCGAAGTCATGGCCTATGCGCACCGGCTCTACGGAAAGGGGCCGCCGGCATGGGTGGCGACGGTCCCGGGAGTCGATTTTGAACACGGGGAGGGGCTCAGCCCGGTCTCCCTGGCCGCGCTGAACGAACCCGGCGACCCGCTCCACTGCCTCCCGCCGGACTGGCCCCTCGGCCCGGCGGGAACCGGAGCCGGGCATTAGACGTCGAACGCCAGTGCGGAAGTCGCCTTATGACCGGATCATCACGAGCAGCATCTTGAATTGCTCGACGGCTTTCAGGGCATGAGGCTTATTGGCCGGCATGATGATCACCTGTCCCGGACCAAGGCGAAAGGGTTCGCCCGAGATAGTGATTTCCGCTTCGCCTTCGACGATCTGAACGAAAGCATCGAACGGGGCCGTGTGTTCGCTGATGCCCTGTCCTTTGTCGAAGGCAAAGAGCGTGATCGTGCCGGTCTTCTTGTCGATGAACGTCCTGCTGACGACAGCCCCATCCTGGTAAGCGATGAATCCCGCGAGATCTATTGCTTTTCCGATGTGTTCATTCATGCGGTTTTCCTCCGTTCGATGCGCTCTGAAGAGACCATGGGATTACGGGACGGCGATCCGACGGACGTCAAACCCGAAGATCCGATATGCGGACCCCGCCGACCTTGCGGATTCCGAAGGTCCCGTCACGGTTTGGAATGAAGTTTCCCCAACGACGGTCTGAAACCATGTGAATCCTACTTTAGATAAGTATTCCCGGGGCACAGGCAATAGCCCCTGTTTCATGAAACAGATCCGTCTCATCGTCTCACGATACACTCGACATTCCGGCATCGGCTTCGATCGCTTCCGCGCCTGCGTGCGGGAGTCCCATGTGGGACAGGCTTTGAATTCAGCGGATGGTGCGGTCCCGCCGGGCGCGGGACCGCGGATCGCTTTCCTCACCGGCTCCCTGGAAAGCTCCTGCCGGATGTGTCTCACCCGGCCGCCTCCGGTCAGCCTCGCCCCGCCCCCGCGGTCATCCATTCCCGCCCCGGCTCCGGCTCCTGCTCTGCATATTCGCGGTATTCGGAATTGAAGCGCTGCACCCTTCGATCTGGCACACATATTGGTATTGTAGCATTCGAAACGTGACCACGAGGCAGATCATCTTAAATCGGCAAAGAGAACTCACGGAGGAGGGTTGGAAGATGGAGAAATACGTTTGCGGAGTATGCGGCTATGTTTATGATCCCGCCAATGGCGATCCTGACGGCGGTGTTGCGCCCGGCACGAGTTTCGCGGACATTCCGGATAGCTGGACCTGCCCGGTTTGCGGCGCTTCCAAGGGTGATTTCGAGAAAGAGTAGCATACGACGCGGCCCGCTCCCGGCAAGAGCGTGAACAGTTCGAAACCATGTACCGGCAGTAGATCGATAGAACGGCACACGCGCACGAAGCACGCGTATGCGAGCACAGGAGAACAACGATGGCGAAGGCGCTTATACTTTATTCCACCCGGGCCAATGCGACACAGCGTATAGCGGAACTCGTGGCGGAGGGAGTCCGGATGGGCGGCATGGAAGCCGATCTCATCAATACCAGTGAGTTCGAAAAGAAAGGGATCGATCCCGCGGGATACGACGCTCTCGTGTTGGGGTCGGCCACGTACCACGGAGATATGATGCAAAGCATGAAAACCCTCCTCTTCGCGCTGGAAAAATCCGACCTGGGCGGCAAGGTGGGAGCGTCTTTCGGAGCGTTCGGATGGAGCGGCGAAGCCCCGGACAGAATCTACGATACGATGAAGCACATTTTCAACATGAATATGGTGTCGGGGCCGCTGAGGCTGAAATCGGCCACCTTGGGCGGAGCCGTTAAGATGGCCCACGACTACGGCGCGGAGATCGTCAAGAAGGCGCAGGGAACGTAAGATTCGCCTCATCGCCTTGCGTCACCCCGGCTCATCGCCGAGGCGAAGGCTCATCGGAGGGGCAGAGCCGCTCACACTCTGCCTTTCCCTCCCCATCCACCCTCTCGCCGCACTCGCTTTTCTGCAGGCATCGACCCGACGGTCGCTTTATCGGTATGGCGCTCCCCAAGCCTCAGGGCGACAGGGTTCGCTCAGATTGAGTTCTTCGGCGATTCGGGCGGGAATGGCGAAAACGGCGTCGGCTTCTTCCATCCTGCCGCGCCTCCTGCAACCTTTCCCATAGATGCCGCATTTGCGCCGCAGGACGTCGAAGGCGCACCTGCGCTGCACGGGATCGAGAGGTTCCGTTTCGAGGAGTTTTGCCAGGGACTGAATCCGGTAGCGGTCCAGCGCGGGGACGGTCGAGGAGAGCTGGTCCGGGTGTCCTCCTCGCTTCACGACCAGAGGTTTGTCGATCAGGCCCAAGGGGTAGCGGTATGCGATGCGGAGCCAGAGATCGTAGTCCTCGCAGGCGGTGAGCGTTTC
>CAYOVG010000009.1:0-50718 GCA_964407285.1 uncultured Syntrophobacteraceae bacterium | reverse complement strand
CGAGGGTTTCCCGCACTTCATCGCTGCCGATTTGCGCCACCCATTGGTCCCAGGCTTCATCCTTGGCGCTCTCCTCGTATTGCAGCTTCTTGAGGACCAGTCTCATCATCCAGTTCAAGCTGGTTTGCGCGTGTTTTTGCCGTTTGGCGACCGGGCCGACCGCTTCCCAATTCCGGGAGAGAAGACCGGCGAGACATTGGAAAACGGCGTTCAAGGCCTGCGGCCCGTGTTCGGCGAAGAGGCCGTACAGATAGAAGACGATGATGCGAATGTCGTAAATGCCTTCATCCAGGACCTCATTGGCCCGGGAAGCGGCGCCCGCGTAGTCGGCGTTTTCCACCAGTGTGGTTATTTCCATGAAGCGGGGATCGAGCGAATCGAGCCCGGGGTTTTCCGTTACTGGAAGTGGTTGCATCAAATCTTCGATGTTCATATGCTGTCTCCTGTTCCGTCCGCTGTGCCCGCCGCCCGCATTCCCGCGCTTTTTCCGTCAAGAAACGGTTTCCTCAAAACCCGCCCAGTTCCGATCTTATCTGCTCCAACCGCTTCTGATGGCGGGCGCGGGCTATCGAGAGCGCCAGGTCGGGATCGGTGGCGAGGCACGCCCGGCAGATGAAGAACCCCTCCACCTGCGTGAGGTTTCCCCGGATGGCGTCCCGGCCGCAGCTTTCGCACGACCGCACTTTCACCGTTGCTTCTTCCACGCTCGGTTCACCTGTCCTGTTGCCGTCCGCCGCCGATATCGCGTCTCCCGGTTGCGGGGCGGGAGGCGGCGGTCCCGCGGATTCAGCATGGGACGTCGGTATCCGGGCCGTTCCGGCGGCTTCGCTCCGCGAGCGGGCGTAGAAGCAGTCCGGGCAGTACGGTTCTCCATCCAGCAGTTTGCTTCCGCCTAACGGTATTCTCCTGCCGCAGCCGCTGCAATTGACGGATTGCATGAAAGTCGCGCGAACCTGCGGGTGGATGGGTTGATCGTCGCCGGATCGCGGTTCGTCGTCGGCCGCCTTTTCCTCCGTCCCCACGTCGTCCGGGACTTCCCCTGCCGCGGCGGGGTCTGCCCGCGGGTCCGGCGCGGCGACCAGCGCCTGCCGGCAGCCGGGGCACAGGGTCCAGATCCCCAGTTTCCCGCCCTCCCCGGGCGCCAGTTCCTTCTCGCAAAGGCCGCACCTCCGGGTCTCATCTTCCGGGGTGGAAATCCCGGTTCGGTCTTCAACGCCGTCCCGGTTTCCGGTGATTGTCCGCATGCCGGCGGGAGCGCTCTCTCCACCCTGGACGGGTTTATTCATCAGCCGCTCGAAGCACTCGAGGCAGAACTGCCAGTCGGCCACATCCCTGTATTCCTCTCCATTGATGTTTTTTCCGCAGCCCTTGCATTCCATGGCGGGTTTCGACTCCTGGTCCAAAAAGATTGTCTGCCGGATACCGAACGTCCTACTCGCTCAAATGCCCCTGGAAGATCCGCAGCCGGCGATGCTGCCGCTTGCCCCCACGCAGCCTGTCGTAGCCGAGAAAGCTTTCCGAGTGCAGCCTGGCCCAGCTATTCTGCGACTGGATCACGAGGAATATGTCTATATCCATCCCGACGGGCCGAAGGAGCGGGAAAATCTGCTCCTCGAGCCTCCTTTTGATCTCCCGGGGCCAGGGTTCCGCCCGGTTCGTGAGTTCGCTTTCGGCGTAGAGCGTGACCCGCCGGCCGTGGACGGGGGTATCCGCCATGCCTCCGAATAGGGCGTCACCGCCCAGGGCCGTTTTCCCCAGCACTATGGGGATGGCGCGCATGGAGCGATTCAAGACGGCCTTTTCGACATTCAGGCCCAGTTCCGGGAATACCGTCTGGAAGAGCCAGTGCAAAACGGAGCGGGACTTCAGGTCCAGCATGAACAGGTACCGGCGCCTGGACGACTCCCAGTCCGGGTACAGAGCCGTGTTGGTCTCGGGGTATATGGCCGATAGGTAGTCATGAATCAGCTTATGGTCGAAAAAACCGAGAAAATCGAGAAACGCCTGAACGTCCTCGATCTCGCTGTCCATTTTCTTGCGCATGTAAGTCGGCAGTGGACTTTGCGCGCTCGCGAGCCCCAGGTTCAAAGTGATCGTCACACACCGGGAGGGTTCGCTCTCGAAAGCGATACCGTGAATGAGTCCACCCTGAGAAGTAATGCTGTCGTTGCTCCTGAACCGGATTTCGTCGGGCCGGTATCCGATGAACCACAGGAACCCGAGGAGCGAAATGATGTCGAACCTGTGCAGGTTCCCGGCAACCAGGGATTCGCGCGCCTTCATGCGTTGAGCGTCCGCCTCATGCCTCACTTCTTTGTACTCGCCAGATCCAGCGCCTCCAGCACCTCCTCGATTTGATCGAGCGTGCTTTCCATTATCGGGTAGAGCGCCGGCATACCCTCGTCGGGTCCGTCATCGGGTCCTCCCGCTTCAGCTTTGCCGGATGAGAGTTTCCCGAGCTGCTCCCGCAGTTCTCCGAGGAGCACCCGCAGCCCTTCGGTCCGTTCGAACGGGAAGCGTTCATCCACGAGGCCGACCAGTTGATCGAAGAGCTTGAGGGCATCCGCCGGGGTCTTCCGACCGGGGGGCGGCGGCAATTGCGATTGCGGTTGCGGGTCGGAACCCGGCCCGAAGTCGCCGGGGATTTCGGCGTTTCCGGAGTTCGGCGCATCGGTTCCGGGACCGTTCGGGTCCCACCTGGATCTCAACCGATGCAGTGAAAAAAGCTCGTCAATCCGGTTCGGCATAGGAAGGTCCACCCACTATTCGACGATTCGTCCGTCCATTGCGCGTTCAACAGCCAGGTCGTTCGGAGCATTCGGAGCATTCATATCGCCGCCCCCGGTCCGTCACGCCTCTCACGCGCTTAATCCAGGATGCCGACCCAGGTCTTTGCAAAGGTCAGCAAGATGAAATACAGGACCCCGACGACGACCGCGGCGCCCGCATAGTACCAGAGCGGCGAGCGCCACGCTCCCCGGATGTTCGGCCCCGGCCTGCCGGAATCGACGGCGACTTCCACCTTTTCGGCGGGGAGCGCCGTGTTGATTTTAGACCGGAGGATCTCCATGTATTCGGTGATCTTCATGGGATTGTCCGCGTACTTGCCCCGGAACCCGTCGTTCAGGCAGTAGTAGAAGACTTCGTAGATGAAGGGAAACGTTTGAGGCTTCACCAGGATGTCGTTCAAGGTCTCGTAGAACATCTCCCCCGCATCGTCTATTCCGAACAGTTCCCGCTGCAACGGCGGCCAGCTTACCTGGTTGGCGTCCAACCGGGTGGTCTGCACGACTTCGTCGAAGTGCGCGACAAGGGGGAATAGCGCCAGGTAGCAGTCCCGCTCCGATAGGTGCTCTCCGAGCTTGTTCCGGAGCCCGTTCAGGTTGATCCGAATCTGCTCGCGCACCCTCACCAGGTCCCGCAGTTCCACCATATCCCCGGGGATTTCGTCCTGCCCGGTTACGGCCGGCAGGTTCTGCTGCTCGAAAAACTTCCTCCGGTCGCTTCCAAGCAGCGTTTCCACGTTTACGAGAACGGAATGAACCGCTTCCCACTGCTGATTGATCATAGAGCGCCCTTTTCCACGGCGGGCTGGATCGCATCCGCCATATCGATCCTGGTTTCGACGGTTGTGTGCGCCATCCACGTGTCCAGGATTTTGCCCACGTGAGACGAAAAGGTCTCCACAAGCGGGAGCATGCCCGGATCGAAGCTTTTGAATCGCAGGTAATAGACATGTTTCGGCAAGCCCGGACGGCCGCCGTTGCGGGGGGGGGGAACTTCCTCGACCCGCGATCCGGTCATCAGCTTGTACGCCTTTGCGTACCGCCCGCTGGTGACGCCCCAGAGGGTTTGCAGCAGCCCGCACAGGTCCTCGAAGTTGAGAACGTGCTTGTTGCCCAAGGTCAGGAGATGCATGAAGCCGTCGGTATTTTCCGAAAAATGGTTCTCCGAGTGGGGGGTGACGTCACCGAGGAGTTCCCACTTGAGCCCTGGAATGTTCCGGCTGTACGGGGCAATGTCGTAGTTCCGGGCAAGCGTTTCCGAAAACCAGGGTTGGAGCCACAAGGCGTCGATCGCAACCGTCTTGGGGGTTTCGAACGCATCCGGGAAGCGCAGCGACAGGTAGGGGTGGTCGATGCCCTGGTCGTCCCTTATGTGCTCCACTTCGTAGGAGCTTCTTCCGCCCGACAGGATGCCGGCCCGGATGGGGACCATGCCGTTCCTGGTCACTTCGTACACGCCCAGTATGGAGTGGAGTGCAAACCGGTATTCGGGCATCGGGCGCCGGATCAAGTACCGCTCGCTCGTCCCGTCGCAGATGAGGGGTTGCGCCATTCCACGCCTCAGGTTGATGATGGGAATCGCGAAGAGCTGGAAGATCTCCTTGTTCATTACCAGGTTCCGGGGCCATTCGGGGCCGAGGTCCAGGCAGACGGCGAAACGTTGCCAGTTGCGGGGCGGCGGGGGGACCTCGACGTTCAGGTAGAGAGCCTGCTGAGGGTGGTGCAGGAGCAGGCATTCCCGTTCCAGCGGGTGGGGTCGTTCGTTGTCGATGTCTTCCTTTTCGGTGTTGGGCGGCGCGCCCAGCGAAAAGCCGCATGGGACGCCCCTGGAGGTTTCCGTCGCCTTCTCGCCGAAAACGACCGATACCCGAGCCAGGCAATTCGCGAGGGCATGGAATATGCGAAGCGACGCGCCGAAATCGTTGAGGTGGTTGATGAGAAAGGAAAGGACTCCGATCTCGTCGCTTCTCGGGTAGGGAGTCTCCATTTGGAGCACGAGGCGGTAGCCCTTGTCGGGAAGGAGCAGCATCCTCGAGTCCGTCAGGAAGACCGGGATGATGCGCAATTCCTCGGTCGTGCGGAAGAGAGCGGTTCCTCCCGGCTGCGTCGAGACGGCGATTTCGGAACCTTTCGGGAGAACGGCCGTTTCCACGAACCGGCCCGTCGGCCTGGCCTGCAACGCGGCCATCGCGGGGAGGGGCGACAGCAGGTACGGAAACAACTGCTGGAAGAGGCGGCGCCGGGATGCGACGATATTGCTTATGGCGGCAATGCGCGTGCGCGCCGAAAAGAGGGCGAGCGCCTCTATGAGGCGTCTCACGTCCGGGTCATCCGATTCCAGGGGGACGGACGGGTGCGTCGCCGCATAGTTCATGCGGAAGTTCTCGAGAGCGCTCATCTCTTCGAGGAAGGTTTTGTACAGATTCTCATCTATTTCCATCGTCCGCTCTTATTCCTATCCCACTTTGACCATGCTGCCCTGGATGTTCGTCATCGCGCCCTTGACGGTAGTGACCTGCCCCTCGACGTTCATCGTGGCGGAAGCAGCCACCTTCACGATGGCCCCGCTCATCTCGGCATTGCTCGCGCCGGAAAGCGACAACCGCGCTCCGGAGACCTCCGCCTTTTGGGTACCGCTCGCCGACAGCGTCATTCCGGTCAGTTTCAAGGCGCTGTCGGCTTCCACCGTCGTGTTCCGACCCGAAATGGACGTGTCCGATGCGGCCTGCGCCGCCAGGTTGGCGCTCGATTTCAAGGCCATATCCCGCGAACTCTGAATGCTCATCTTCTGCCCGCTCTGATGGACCGTATCCTTACTGGATTTGCACGTGACGGTTTCCGCATCCAGGGTGAAGTCCTTGCACTTGATGGTGACGCTGTCTTCCTTCTGGGTGATGGTGCTGGTATCGTTCCGGCCCTTGCAGGTCAGCGTTATCGCGGCTCCATCCATGACGATGGTCTGCGTGATGTTCTTGTCTTTGTTTTCGACGGTCAGGGTAATGCCCGACGCTTTATTCAGTTCTATACGGCAAACCAGTGTGCCCATAGCAGACTCGGCGAGTTAGGGGTTGCGGTTGTCTCAGGTTCATCGAGCGTCGGGCGGCGAAGCGGATGGATATGCCCCTGCCCGTGGACTAATGCCTATCCTCCGCTGTCCTCCTTGGTTTGCAGGACCAGCACGCCCTCCCCGAGTTTTATGAGTTCGGTGTCCTTGTCGGATGTCCTCAGGATGCTGAGTTCGGGCTTGTTGTCCACGTAAGCGTGTTTGATCGACGTCTGGCTCGTGGCTTTCTTCCCGAGGAGCAAGTGGTTTCCCTGGGTGTCCATCGGGAGCCGGGCCCCGGGCTTCCAGTCCAGAAACCGCTCGATCCTCGCGGAATGCAGGTCGAGCGAAACGAGGACTCTCGCGTTCTTGTACGCGGGAAAATAGAAACGGCCCATGAAGGAATCGGGCTCGAACTCGGCAACCACCCGCCGATTCTCCCAGAGCGGTATTTGTATCTTGTACTGGTCCAGCGAGGTATTGGAATCCTGGTAGATCTGGTAGGTCGCCTCGTCGTCGCCTCCCTGCTCGCTCACGATTTTGCCCTCGACGTACATCGGGAACCGGGGCGTTCGATACGGGAACAGGCCGACGACGCTTTCCTCCCTGGTTTCCAGTTGGGAATACATTTCCACGTCGAACCGCGCATAAGGCATATCGTGGTCGGCGGAAAGCTCCTCCTCGGCGGAAGTCGCCTCGATGACGATCTCCCTCACCCGGTAGACCTTGCCTTTGGGGAAGATTGTGTCGCTCCACATGCCCCCTTCGAGCTTCACGAAGATGCCGGTGGTGTAGGTCATCCCCGGGTAGCGGCGGAAGGTCAGGCGGATTTCGTGGTTTCGAGCCTTGAGCCGTTCTGTTTCCAGGGTCCGGCGGTCCTGAAAATCGGCGGCAACGGGAAATCGGCCGATGTAATCGCGATGGACCCCTTCGACGGCGTTGTCCTGCGCGATGGCCTGTATTTTCGGGGTTTCGGAGTACGCATTCAGCAGGTTGACGCTGTAACGGATGGTTTCCGGAAATTGAATCTCGCAGCGGTCGATGTCCCGCCTATCGAGGGCCGTCGCTTCGCCGTCCCGGCTCTTCGACCCGGTGAGGGCGTAGGAGTTGTCTTTGCACTTGTAGGTCCAGACCCCGTTTCTCGTGTCGGCGTACCAGAGCACAAAATCGTAGAAGCTCGCCTCATTGCCTTCGGCCCCGAGGGGCAGCGCAATGATGGGATGCTGGACGGTCAATGCGTCCCAGTCGTAAGTCAGAGTGACTTTGCTCCCCTTGTGGGCTTCCAGGACGTCTTTCATCGTTTTTCCCACCTCGAGGTCGCACGGGAAGTGCCGGCGCCAGAGCACCTGCGCCGCATCGGCGAAGTCGATTTCGTAGTGCCGGTAGATGACGGGGTTTCCCTCGGCCTCCGCCTTCTCGATCGTCCGTTCGAGCAAGATGGCCTTTTGCGTCACCAGGCCGTGGAGTTTGAGGGGATCGATCTTCTTCCCTTCCGGCTTGTAGTGGGGCGATACCTGTAGTTCGACTTCCATGAGGGTCTGCTTGATGAAAGAGTCGAACACCTTGTCCGTCCTCTTTTCGGACGAGACCACGAAGCTCGACCGGCCCGAGAAACCGCACTGGTGAAGATTTACGGAAAAACTCTTCACGTTCCCGCCGGGAACGGCGAGCTTGTTGCCGTCTATAGTGAGCGTAAGACCGACTTCCAATGCATCGGTAAACATCATATTCTCCCCGATCCCATTCTCAATCTCCGGGATTGTCCACGTGGAAGCTGTTGAAAGTGGAATCGAACACCATGCGCAGAGACCGGGCATTCTTCCGGATGCTGCACATGATCAGGAACGACAGCCGCATGGGATTGTTGTCCCTCACCAGGGTGATGTCCATAAGCTTGACCCGCGGCTCATACAGCTCGATGTTGCGCTTCACCTCCTGCATGATCGCCTGGGCTATGCGCTCGCGAGACCTGTGTTCGTTCATGTCCGCGATGCCGAACTCGTCCAGGAACGAGCCGAATCCCTTCTTCGTGTTGAGAACGTTGTTGAGGTTGTCCACGATGTCCAGGATGCGCCGCTCCTCCGTTCCGCGGCTCCGGTCGTCAGAGAACCTGTCAAAGAGGCTCATAAGTCCTGTCCTCCCCAATCCCTCAGTTCATACGCCAGTAGAGGTAGAACCGGGTGTCCGCGAAGTCGGGGGAGGGATAGAAGGCTACGGACAACTCGCGTAGCGCGTGGTCCCATTCTTCTCCCTCGACGATTCGAAAAATGTCCACTTCCGGTCCGAACGTATGCTGGAAGGGGGGATGATCGATCTTCTTGAAGGGTATTCCCTGAAGCGCCAGCTTGTGGACCAGGGGAAGCCTGGAGAAAGAGGACATTTTGAAGTCTTTCACGGGCGCCGCCTTTCTTACCTGCTCCTTCTGGACCAGGAGATAGATTTCCTTCGCTTCCCTCATCTCCGCGGGCAGCGCAATCCGGTATACGCCGTCCCCGAGTTCGAAGGGTAGGTACGTGGACCTCCTCTGGGCGAGGTGTATCTGTTCCTTCAGGGATTCGAACAACCTTCTGAACGCCGGGGCGAGCCGGTCATGATCGTAGGGGATTTCAATGTTCGCGGGGGTAGTGTCCCTGTAGAAGCACACGTCTGTGTACAACTGCGTGAGTTCTTCGACGACGTAGTAGGGATGGACGTGGACCTGGGCGAAGAGATCGGCCAGGAACCGTTTGAAATTCAGCACGCGCTTGAGGCAGAGCTTTGCGTTCAGCAGGCTGTCGCCGCTCAGGTAACTGGCGGCTATCTCCTGCGTCAGCTTGAAGTGGAAGGCGTCCATCATACGCGTAAGCTCGTCGAGTTCCGCCTTGAGAAAAGGGGTTGTTCCCACCTGCAGCAGGGGAGGGATGAAATTGGGGGAGAGCTTCCAGACTCCGTCCGGGTCTTTCTCGAATTCAACGATCTTCATGGTTTCCAGTGCGTTCGGATCGGCGCGCTCGGAGGATAGAGTCAGCTGCCGGACTTTTCTCGGGATGTCGTCATCTTCCGGGGGTGATGAATTTTCATCGGGTTCCGGGCCGGGAGCGGTTTCTCTTCGCACGTGGCAGTAGACGGGCACGAGGGCGGACCCGGAAATGTTGAGATTGAAGGGATTTGCCGTTGCATTTCCGGGTATGTCGAGCAGCAGGCCGGAGTTCATGATGATGGTGAGCGACTGGATGGAGAAGACGCCTTCGGCGATCAGCATCTCGTTCCACTTCATGCGTACGATGCCGTGGGCGGGGAGGCCTCGCGAGCGAAAGCGGAGCGTGGCGTCCGCCACGAGCGAATCCTCCTGGGCCTGGAGGTGTTCCGGAAGCAGCGTCTGCCCCATTTCCCAGCGAACCCGAGCCAAACCGTCAGCCATGTGAACCTCATACATTCGGGAAAAACATAGAATGCGGGATGGGCGGAAGCGAAGCGCCGCCCACCGGTAAACAACCACCTTCACTACCAAGCCAGCGCAATGGCGGGCACGGGTGCTATCCGTGTCCGCCCTGCATGCAACTTCATGCGCGGGAGCGCGGGAACGGGCCAACGTCACCCGTCAGTTCGCCGGAGCGGCCTTAGGCGGCGACTTCCACACCCCACTTCTTCGCAAACTTGGCGTCGGTCGAGACTGCCATCTGGATCGCCATGTTCTTGTCCTGGGGCATGATGCCCAGGGAGAAACTGTAGTTCTTGGGGCTCGCAACTTCCATCGACTGGTCCATATCGATGTACATGGCCAGATCGCCGCCGGATTTCTGGACCAGACCCTTGAGTTGTTCGTCGCCGCTATGGAAGCACTTGAAGTACTTCTTCGCCTTGGGATCATAGTCGAAGACGGCGAACTTGAAGAGGACCTCGGTATTCGACATGTCCTTGTGGGTGAGCGTCGCCAGCGTGTTCTTGTTGTCGGTGCTCACCTGGCAGTTGAACTGGATGGGTTCGGCGTATCCGCCCTCCCAGGACATCTGGGAAACGATCCCGACAACCTTCACCAGCTTCGACACGTCCTCGGGGTTCGTGACGTTCAGGTCCGCTTTCAGTTCGCTTTCCCCGATCTTGAGGTACACGATGTGGCCGACCAGCACCTGCTCGTCCTTCTGAAAATTGAATCCCTGACCCACGCTGCAACTATACGATGAAACCGCCATGATGCTCCTCCTCTTATTATGTGTTATTGATGTTGGTTGCCGTACGCCTTGCGGTGCATGTGGAGATTACCCCAGGCGCGCATCGAGCCTGAGCTCCACGTCCATGCCTTCGAACTGAATATGAGGCAGGATCGATATGGCGCAGTCGTACCACCCGATCATGCCCTCCCTTGGAACGACCTCCACGGTGGCGGCCTTGAAGGGGTAATACCTGAGTGTCAGGTCGTCGGGGTTGACGACCGTCGTGATATACTGGCTGAGCCAGCTCTGCAGCGCATTCTGGATGTACGGGGCATCGGCGCTGCTGCCGATGTTGTCGCGCATGATGCATTTCACGTAGTGGGCGATGCGCGTGACGGAAAAAGTGTAGGACAGGTTCGTGACCAGTTGGGAATTTTCCGAGTCCTTCGGGTCCTTGAATTTCTTGGGCTTCTTGAGCGACTGGCAACTGAAGAAGCAGGCATCGGCCGTGCCCTTGCGGTAGATGAGCGGCATGAACCCGGCGTTTGCGAATTCGAGTTCGCGGTAATCCGGAATCGCCATTTCGATGGGGAGCTTCATTTCCTCTTCGCCGCGGATATTGAACATGTGGACGGGAAGGCCGGTTACGAGTCCTCCCCCCTTGGGACCCCGGATGTACTGGCACCAGCCGGTCTCCGCGAAGGATTTCACCATGTTCTGAGCGAACAGGATGGAGGACCTGCCCCAGAGGTAGTCGTCGTGCCGGTCTCCTCTCACCTGCTCCTTGAAGTTCAGATTGCCCGTGGGGTTGAGTTCCGGGTCGTAGGGCAGGCGCACGATATACTGGGGGAGGGTGAGTCCGATGTAGGCGGCTTCCTCCGAATCCCGGAGCTTGTTCCATGACCCGTACTTGGGATGGTTCATGAGCCCTTCGAGGTCCTTGACGGCTGCAAGCTCCTCGATGGAGTCGCAACCGAAAAATTTCGGAGAGACCGACCCGACAAACGGGGCGTGGCTCGCCGACGCGACTTTCCCCATGATCCTCAGCCAGAATTCATCCTGGGGCGTATGCTTGAAATCGTAGAGCCCGATCATGCCGCCGTACGGCTTCCCGCCGTATTGGTCGTATTCGGACACGTACACCTTCTTGAACATGGCGCTGCCGGTTATGTCCACGGCGTTGCTTTCGAAGTCGTCGTACAGCTCGTCCTTGCTCACGTCGAGGAGGTCGATCATGATGTCGGCTTTGAAATTCGTATTCAGAATCAGGTCGTTGAGCGACCGCCAGTTGGATTCCACCTGCTTGAAGGATTCATGGTGGATGATCTCGTTGAGCTGATCGTTCACCATCACGTCTATACGGGCGACCACGTCCTGGATCATCCCTTTGTCGAACCGCCCCACCGACGTGTCGATATTGAAAAGCAGGGCCGCCATGCCCGAGATAAAGCGGTCTTCGTCCCGGACATCCTCCTTTACCGTCTGCAGGCCGTCCTGGATCATGGGAACCGGTTCGGCAACCTCGGTGCTCAAACGCATGCTTGAAAGGAAACGCTTCAGATCCAGCGTTTCGACCTTTTCTTCCGTCTTAGTAGCCTGCTCTTCGGCCATTGTCGTTTTTCTCCTTATCCCTCTCGGTTTCGGCCGCCGCGCTCGATGAAACGCTCAGCCCTCCGGCGCGGACGCCTGGTGTCGCGCTCAGCTTCCCGTTCCCGGAGCCTCCGGGCTTTCGGGCAGCTTGAAGCTCTCGAAGCCCTTAAGCTCTTCCATCATCTTCTTGAGGGCTTCCTGGTTGCTCAGCAGTTCGGACAGGAGCTTGCGATATTCCTTCCGGTTATCGACGTTGGAAACCACTTCCTCCAGCAGTCGCTTCAGCATGAGGAGGCCTTTCACCTTGGGGATGTTCTCCGCAACCTTGTCCGGTGAGAAGGACTTCATGCCGTCGATGGGGACTTCCACCTGCATGTCCTCTCCCGAAGCGGGGTCGAGCTTGTTCGGGACCGAGAACCGGATGGATATTCCCATGTCTTTCATCACGGAATCGGTGTTCCTCCCATCCAGGTTGCGGAACCGGCGCTCTTCGAGGTCGAGCTTGCGGTCCTTGGAGCTTCCCAGAGAGAAATCCCCCAGCACCGCGAGGCGCAGCGGGAGCTTGATGTCTTCGGGCCGGCCGTTGACTTCCGTTTTGTATCTGAGCGTCAGCCTCGATTTTGGAATCTCATCCTGGATCGCCATAGATTGTCTCCTTTGGATTCGTTCGTTTTGGAGTCGTCTTCAACAAACAATATGCCGAAATCAACCCGCCGTGGTCTTCATAGCTTCCTTGTTCATGGATGCCAGGCACTCCCGCAGTTGCGCCAGGCATACGAAAAGTTCCTGCCCGCTCTTCCGGAAGAGACGGCCCGTCAGATACTGCGAACGGCACCAGTCGTGATCGATTTCTCCCTTTTCGTCCCGCCTGGGGGTAAGTGGAAAGAATTGAATGAGGTCCGGCAGAAACTCCCCGCCCATTTCCTTCTCGATGGCCGTCATGACGGCCCTGGAGATGGAAGCCCGGTCGAACCGGGTCCTTCCCTCGGAGAATAGCAGGAGAGCGAACCGGTAGTCTTCGCTTCCGCCCATGGAAGGGACTTCCACGACAGTCGCCGGCATTCCGTGGGGCAGCCCCTGGACTGCGTCGAGAATTTCCATCGTGGGGTACACCCGTCCCGACCGGGAGGGCAGGGAAGGTCCGGCGTAGATCCATTCGTTCCGGTTGCCGGTGATCGTTTCGTTGGACGGAATGCCTTCGCTCCCTTCGATTCCGAACTCGTAAACGGTGAACGAGCCGTAGCCCCTCAAAAGTCCGGACTCCCCGGCGGCCGGGGCGTCGAGTCGCCATGGAGCGCCCGCGGACGGGAGCACTCCATCGTGAGGCAGGCCCCTTCGCCGCACGGAAAACAGGATGCACCCGCCCATGGACGCGCGCCATCCGAGGTTTGCGGCAAGCACATCCTCGAGCTTCAACGCCTGAACGAACATCTGCCAGAGTTGCAGGTCCCGGGATTCCGCGGGGTCTCGAAACCAGCAGGCCCACTTCTTCCGCACATCGACAGGGGTTGCGAGCAGGATGTCGCGAACGGCCTTGCCGACCCCGAACGCTCTGAAGGTATCGGCGGCCGCAATGCCGGGGTCCTTCGCGATATCGTCCGTTTCCATGTGGACGTATGTTCCGCCGCAAAGCAGCACGGCAAGGAGCAGGGCAGGGTGGGTCCCCTGAAAGTGAAATCCCGGAGCGGCGACCATGTCGCCGGGGCGCAGGTTCAATGCCGTCAAACCGTCGCGCACGGCGCACATGTAGAGCGCATCGCAGGTCACGGGTCTTGGGAGATGAGGCTCCCCGGCGGACGGATCGAAGCAAAGGGCGGCGACGGAGCCCGATGCGTATGCATGGGAGCGCCCGGCGTCGTTGCCGTTTTCGGCGCGTCCGGCCCGCGTGTCTTCCCGGAGCGCTGCTCCACGCCACTCCGGCAGGAGGGAGAACAAGAAATCGTCCGCGGCGATGTGGTTCGGACCCAGCGCCTCGAGGCGCCGTTGCAGAAAAGCCCTGCCGCGGGGCGGAAGAACCGAGACTGTAAGTCCCGTCTTCAACGCCGCCAGGAGGGTAACGACAAACTCGACCCCGAGGGGCATGACGATGCAAAGAATTTCGCCGGGCTTCACCCCCGAGCGCGTCCATGCCGCGGCCTTCGCGCTCGAAAGCGCCCCGAGCGCGGCGTAGGGCAGTTCCCGCATGCCCGAGGATGCGTCCAGCCATTTGAAGGCCGGGGCGGGATTGGCTGCGTTGCGCACGACGATGTCGTGGAAAAAGTCGTAATTCTTCGACGGAACGCTCTTTGCCGGTATGGGAAGAATGGCGTCGTGAGCGCGCTTCAGGGCCGCCCGGAACGCTTCCGGGTTCCGGTAGCTTTCTTCGAGCCAAAGCAATGGGCCGGCCGGCTCCGCGCCTTCCCTGGACAGTTGATTCTCGATGAGCGCGAGATTCAAGTGTTCCTGCATGCTTTGCCCCTCACTCTGCATTCTTGTTTGTCCGTCCGCTTCGGATGCCGATGCCGGCGGACAAAGCGAACTGCGGGTAAAACGGCGCTAGAACGGCCAGATCTTCCGCCAGAACGATTTCTTCGGGTCGATGGCGATCACGTTTTTCGTGATCGTAACCTGGTATCCGGATTCGGACAGCGGTTGAGACAGCATTCTCTTCCACTGGTCGATCCGATCGGAGAAGAGGAAATACAATCCGACGGACGCCTGTGTCGGCTTATCCATCGTTATCTGTTGCTGCTTACCGGGAAGGATCGCCCTGGCCGTAAGAACGCTCGGGTCCGGCGGGTCGGCGAAGACCAGACCGGCAATTCCCTGGTAGTTGTCGGTCAGGAACTGCTTGTCGTTGATGGCTCGCACCACCAGGTAGAACGGCTGTCCCCGGTTCGTCTCGATGTCGGAGGTTATATCGAGAAGCATCCGTGGCGGCGGAGCGGGTACGGGCGCCTTCTTCGAGCATCCGGCCGGAAAGAGCGCGGCCGCCAGCACCGCCACGAAAATGAAGTCCACAAAACGCGCCGGACGTTTTTTTCTCATCAATTCGAAATTTCTCATAATCGCGACACCTCGACTCGCGCCCTTTTTTAGCCACGAAATACACGAAAATACACGAAAAGAGGGGTGACGTCCTTTTCGCGCCTGTTCGTGTCTTTCGTGGTCAAAGCTCTTTGCGTCCTCTCGTGGCCGGCGTCACTTGCGGCCCAACTGAAAAATCGCCCACGGGTCCGACTTGCTGGTGAACTGGATCGATATCGGTTTTCCCGCCCCGGCGACCGGGTTTTCCAGTTTCCACCTGAATGAATTCGCGTCCGGAGTGTCGGCCCTGTCGAGGAGGTGGTAGAAGCTCCACGGGGATTCCTGGATCGTCAGGTCTTTGTACGACTTCTTGAAATCCCTGATATCCTCGAGTTCGACACCGATGCCCGCCGTATGGCTCTTCCACCACTCCAGGTTGAAATTTTGCCATGTCGGCTGCTGGTTGAAGGCGAAAACGGATGCTTTGCCCGCCTGCAGATACGCCATGACCGCAACGGGTGAGGAATAATCCATGGGAGGCAGCGGCGCGGGCCTCATCATGAAAGTCAGCGGTTTGGGTTCCCCTTTGTCGTCCCACAGGGTGGCGCTGATCCGCATGACGTCGTTTGCGACGGCCAGCAGGTCCCTGGGGAGCCGCAACCGGCCGAAACCCGATTTCCGTTCGAACCAGGTATGCCCCGTTTCCTGGCAAACCGGGGCCAGGTAATCTCTGAACGTCTTCCAGAATGCCCCCTTGGGGTTGATCACGCGCTCCAGTTCCGAGAGCGGGATGTCCGATTCGGATTTCCTGTCGAACGGGAACTTGGTGACGATGGGCTGCAGATAGGATTCGCACATATCGTTCCACATCTTGTTCAGTCCGGCTTCCAGTTCAGTCTGGCCGAATGCGTACGCCTGCTGAACCGGCGTGACGAACGGTTGCTGCCATTCCGCCGCAATCCCCACGCTCTTGAGCCACATCTGGACCATTTTCATGTAGGAGCCGTCTTCGTTCCTGAAGATGGACAGGCAAATCCGTCCCGCGGGCGTCAGGATCGCCCTCAGTTCCCTGGCGTCGTCGGCGGGGTTCCCGGCAACGTAAGGTTCGGTGTTTTCCAGTTCCGCCTGCATCTGCGCCATTATGGCTCTGAATTTCTCCAGTTCGGGCATCACCCCCTTCTGGTCCGCCATCAACCTGCGGATGAAGTCGAAAGTACCGAGTTTCAGGCCCATCGGGCGCAGATAGGGACTGTCGCCCAGGTCCAGGACGGTGTTTTCCTTCATGGTGGCCAGGAAATCCTGAAACTGGGAATTGGGAAGCTGAATCTGGTTCAGCACGTAGACCAGCCCGCCCATGGAGTCGGCCACGACCTTGAATTGCAAATAATAGGCCTTATAGGAGGCGACATATCTTTCCGCGTAGGATTCCACCTCCTTGTAGATGAAGTTCGAGAAGGACGTCTTCTCTTCCTCGGTTACCGGAAGGCTTTTCAGGAAATCCGGCAGGGCGATGAGGGGAGGTTTCACGCTCTCCTCGAACGCGAGCCTCGTCAGTTTGCCGTCCACCTTCCCCTTGCCGACGAAGAACATCAATCCGTCGTTGGTCGGATTCATCTGTATTTCAGGATACTTGTCCTCCAGGCCGAAGAAGACCTGCCCTCCACCCCGCCTGTTATGGCTTACAAAATCGCGCATGAAGAAGGTGATTCGGCTCCGGTTCAACAATTCGTTCCATTTCCCGGCGCTGAAGACGAATTCCTCTCCGAGGAAGTTGAACCGGTACTCCTTGTCCTCCTTGTTCACCGCCTGCATCATGACTTTGACGTTCTCGGTAAACCGGAAGAGAGTCAGGTTGGCCGCGGAAGGGGCAGTGAGGCTCAACCCCTTCACGAAATGCATGAACTCCCGCAGGGAATCCTGCTTGATGGCGGCGTCCCGTGTTTGAATCCAGTCGAGCCGGTTCCCCACCGGCGCCACCTTCTTGAGCTGTTCGGCAAGCTTGCCGCAAAGGTCGTACCGGTAGAACTCTTCGATCGTGTCGAGGAGCGGGGTCGCCTCCCTCTGCAGTTCCTGCAGGAATTCCGGTGTGATGAGGTCCCTCTGGTATGCCGTCGAGGCTTTCCGGAAAAAGATCAGCCACGGGTAGGGGTCTTCCGTCGGGGTGACGCCCCTCGGGTTGTCCAGGTTCATGGCGCCCAGGTTCAGCTCCAGGTCCGCGAGGCTGTTGTTGGTTATGTAGTCTCTGACGAGAATAAGGGGCACGTCGAGCGCCTTGACCCATTTCTCGGGGTGTTCGAGGATGAACGGTCCGAGGTCGTTGTGCATGGTCGCGTATATCAACCCCAGGAGGTACAGCGTCCTTTCACGAGCGTACGGAGCGTTGCCCAGGTGGCTCAATTTGGGAAACAGGTACAGCTTTCTTATGTTGCCCAGCAACCGCTGCCGGATCCGGTAATCCAGGTTGGGAAAGAAATTCGGCAGAAACGCCAGAAAAGGGTCCTTTTCGAAGTTGATGCCCCAGTCCAGGAAGAGCCTGTGCCAGTCCTGGTTATACTGGGCGGGAGGGTGCAGCTCGAGGACATCCATGGACCGGTCGATGTCCGTCAGGAGTTGCTTCTCGTAGAAATAGCTACCGGTCAGATACAGGCAGCCCGCAAGCGCCAGCGCCGCCCCGGCCACCTGGTGTTTGCGCCAGGGATGGATGTTTCGAATCTCTTCGTCGGTGATGGGCGATGCGAAAGGGTCCGATATGGTCCGATCGCTTTCCCGGCCCGCGGAAAAGTGGAGCCGGATAACTTCGGGCTTGTAGGACAGGGGGTCGTTCCACTGGATCGAACCGATGAACGACGAAACCAGGGAAAGCAGCGGCGGCATTTCGCGCATGAAGGAAATGACGCGCAGGAAGACGGGAGATGGAAGCGTGGTGAGGGCCGCCCCCAGGCACGATTCGTATTTCTCCATGGAATGTTCCATGTTCCGGATGTCTTCGCCGGAATTGACGTTCACATGAAAGGGCATGCCGTTCTGATAGAGGAATTGGGAAAACTCAAGGTACCCTTCCACCTGGTCCATGTGAGTCAGCACGAGGACCGTCTTGACGGGTTTCTTATGCTCCCGGGAAAGGATGTTGATCTTTCCCCGTATGGTTTGGGCCTGGCGCTTCAGCGATTCGGGCGACTCCATCCGCAGGGCGGCCCCGTTCAGCGTTATCACCACGATGGGGTCCCGCCTGGTGAAGAGCCGCTTCCAGAGCGCGCGCAGTGCGGAGTGGGTCTGTTTCGACGTATCGTTCAGCAACGCCGCCGGGAGTTCCAGCACCAGCGCTCTCGATCCCGTATAGATCTGGAGGAGGGAGTCCGTCGTGCAACTCGGGCAGGATTGCAGCGCCTGGCGCTGCCAGTCGATGTACTTGTCGATGAGGAGGCTCTTGCCGCTTCCCGCCTCGCCGAACACGACAAACGGCTGGAAGTATTCGATGGAATGGCGAAACTCGACCGGGATCTCTCTGAGGAAGCCCTTCCAGATCCTGACCAGACTCGAAGCCTGCAGACGCGGCTGATTCCGTTCCCCGGCAACGGGCAGCGAAGCCAGGGCCAGACTCAGGTCCCCGGCTTTTTTCGCCCTCGCGCGACGGCGCAAAACCACCAGCGCTATCACCAGAACGACCAGGACCACAAGAAGAAAGGCCATCCAGTAATACCGGTAATTCCAGCTAAGGATTCCTTCGGCTGAAAGAATGCCGTTCACGTCGTGAGAGACTCCGTTGTCCGGGCGACGCCGGTCTCCATCTTAGGGATTGGTTACCTGTCGCATTATGCGGCCGTTTCACCGGATTTATCCTCCCGCGCTTCATCGGCCCCTTCGGAAGGGGCAAAAACCGCGCCGGGGGAGAGCGTCAGGTCCGTCCGCGCGGCTTCCTCCGGCGTCGCTTCCTCAACTGCCGGTTCGACGGCATCGGCGGGGCGAACCGTAAGCTTACCATCTTCCACAGACGCCAGCACCGCCTGCCCGTCCTGGATGTTCCCGGCGATGATCTCGTCGGCCAGGACGTCCTGGAGCCGGGTTTGGATGACACGCTTCAGCGGCCGGGCTCCATAGATGGGATTGAACCCCTCCGTCGCCAGTTGCTCCCGTGCTTCCTCCGTTACGTCCAACCGGATGCCGCGGTCGAGGAGCAGCTTTTGGAGCCGCTTGAGCTGAATATCGACGATGGGCAGCATCGTTTCCGGGGTGAGCTGCCGGAAGACGATGATGTCATCGAGCCGGTTCAGGAACTCGGGGCGAAAGTGGCCGCGCACCGCATCCATGATGGCCGCGTTCATTTCTTGACGCTCTTCCTCGGTTTCAGCCGGCGCAATGCGGTCCGACCCGAGGTTCGACGTCAAAAGAATGATCGTGTTGGTGAAGTTCGCCGTCCGGCCGTGGCTGTCCGTAAGCCGCCCGTCGTCGAGGACCTGCAAGAGCAGGTTGAATACATCGGGATGGGCTTTCTCGACCTCGTCGAAGAGCACGACGCTGTACGGCTTGCGGCGCACGGCGTTTGTCAGGACCCCGCCTTCCTCGTAGCCGACGTATCCCGGAGGCGCCCCCGTCAGGCGCGCCACCGAATGCTTCTCCATAAATTCGCTCATGTCGATGCGCACGAGGCTTCGCTCGTCATCGAACAAAAACTCGGCCAGAGCCTTGGCGAGTTCCGTCTTGCCGACCCCGGTGGGGCCGAGCATGAGAAACGATGCTATCGGGCGATTCGGGTCCTGGACTCCGGCCCGCGATCTACGCACCGACTTCGAGACGGCGGAGAGGGCATCCTCCTGCCCCACGACCCTCTTTCGCAGGTGCTCCTCGAGGTTCAGCAGCCGTTCCTTCTCCGATCCCATCATCTTCGCCACGGGGATGCCGGTCCATCGGGAGACCGTCACGGCGACCCGGTTCTCGTCGATGGCCTGCTGCAGCAAACGGCTACCGGAAATATCGACGTCGGCATACTCGGCAAGGACCTTCTCCCACTGTGGAATGACCTTATACTGCAGTTCGGCGATCCGGGTGAAATCCTCCTCGACGATCTTCTGCTCCATCTCGCGCCGGGCTTCCTCGATGGACTTCTTCGCGTTTTGAACCACCGTCAGGGCGTCCTTTTCCTTCGCCCACCTTTCAGTGAGCGCATTGCTCTCCGCGCGCAGTTCCTCGAGTCGCTGCGTGAGCGCGCTCAGCCGTTCGGTCGAATGAGCGTCCGTTTCGCCCTGAATGGCCCTGACCTCAATTTCGATCTGCACGATCCGGCGGTCCAGCCCGTCGATCTCGTCGGGTTTCGAAGCCAGCGCTATCCGCGCCGTCGCCGCCGTCTGGTCGATGAGGTCGATGGCCTTATCTGGGAGAAAGCGGTCCGTGATGTAGCGGTTTGCGAGCTTCGCCGCGGCGACGAGCGCGGAATCGAGGATGCGCACGCCGTGGTGGACTTCGTACTTCTCCTTTACGCCGCGAAGGATGGAGACGGTATCCTCGATGTTCGGCTCACCGACCAGGACGATATTGAAGCGGCGCATCAGGGCCGCGTCTTTCTCGATGTGCTTTCTGTATTCTTCGAGCGTGGTGGCCCCGACGCAGTGGAGTTGTCCGCGGGCGAGGGCGGGCTTGATGAGGTTGGATGCGTCCATCGCGCCTTCCGCCCCGCCTGCTCCCACCAGCATGTGGATTTCGTCTATGAACGTGATCACGTTGCCGGCGTCGGCAATTTCCTGCAGGACCCTCTTGAATCGTTCCTCGAATTCGCCCCTGTATTTAGCCCCCGCGATCAACTGCCCGAGGTCCAGCGCCAGGATCGACGAGCCCTTCAGGTTGTCCGGAACGTCTCCGCGCGCGATGCGCTGGGCCAGCGCCTCCACGACGGCGGTCTTGCCCACTCCCGGCTCCCCGATGATGATGGGGTTATTCTTCAGACGGCGGCTCAGGATCTCGATCGTCATCCTGATTTCGTCATCCCGTCCGATGACGGGGTCCAGTTCCCCCCGCCGCGCCTTTTCCGTCAGGTCCGCGGCATACTTCGCCAGGTATTCGAATTCGCCCGCGCCTTCCCGGAACCCGCCCTTGGGAGCGGATTTCAAAATGGAGATCAGCGCTTCCTTCTGAACGCCCGATTCCGAGAGGGCGGAGGCAATATCGTCCAGTTCGAGCATTCCCAGCATGAGGTGGTTTATGCCGATGTATTTGTCTCCCATGCCGGTGATGCTCTCCTCGGCATGTATGAACACCTTTTCGAGGTCCCGGCTGATGGGGGTCTGCTGGCTGCCGAGATGGGCTTTGGGCTGAGCCAGGAGCATGCTGTCCACGCGGCCTCCGAGGGACTTGAAGTCGGCTTTGCCCTGCGCGAGGTAACCTTTCGCCACGCTCCCTTCCTGTTCCAGCATCACGAAAAGCAAGTGCCAGGGGGTGACCGACCGGTGCTCCTTCTTCACCGCCAGACGGCATGCGCGTTCGATGATGTCTTGAGCTTTCAGGTTGAATTTCTCAATAATCACGGTGTTCCTCCGGGACCACGCTTATCGCGGGAATGTCGTTGACCATCCGATTATGTTCTCGTCTGTTCTCCGTGCGGGAAGAGATTGCAGTTCCATCGTATACACTTAAAGCAAAAAAATAAAAGCTAAATTGGTGTGGCGTATTGCCGTCGCAAAGGGGAGGGGCGGCGATGCCGGCCGGTATGAAATCAGGCTATATCGGGCCGGCTGTCGTCCTTTTTTCGGACGGCGATCGTGTGGACGCCGTACTGCATGGCGCTCCGGTCGTGGAGGCGCACCGTCCATGGGGACGATTCGATTTCGAAGACGGGTTCGAGGTCTTGGATGGACGCCGGGTGACCGCCCCCGGCCAGCAGGGAGCGCAGCATTTCTTCGCCGGCCCCGCGGCTCGCGGACCTCTGCGAATGCCCTCCCAGCCACTGTTCGACGGGCGTCGCCGTCGTGGACCAGTCGTAGGGCGTCGAGATGAGCGCTCCCGCCCCCGGCGCCAGGATTCGCGCAACGGCTTTCAGGTGTTCGTAGGGTGAGGCAGTGCAGTCGAGCACATTGAGGCTCATCGCAAAGTTGAACGTTCCCGCCGCAAAGGGCGGGTCCATGACGTCGCAGGCCCAGAAGTCCACTTTATCCGCCTGGTCGAAGTGGACCGGGTATTCGCGGCGATCGAAGACAATTCCCACCCGGCGCTTCGGATAGCTTACGACGCCCTCGCGCAGGACCCTGGCGGCCAGCCTGAGCATGCCCGGATTCGAGTCGATGCCGAGCACGATATCGTGTGAAGCTTCGGCCAGCGAGAAACTCGTGCGGCCGACGGAGCATCCCATGTCGATTATCGGTCCGCGGGGACGTTCGCCGAGCCGTTCGAGCGCTCTTTCGGCCAGTCTGAGCACGGACCCGGGAGGCGTGAGAGAATCCGCGGCGCCCTCCGGGTCCAGGTCCCCGTAATGGTCGAACGCATAGGTGCTCAGGATTTGCCTGTTCACGTCGAAGGCCGATCCCGGACCGAAGCAGTCTCCCAGAAGTCCTTCCATCGCACCGGTGAGGTCGGTTCTGACGAGCAGGGGGAGCATGTTCTGCGAGATGTGAGCGCGGAGGTCGTACAGGATGATGGGAACACCGTCGATGATCGGGTATTCGCCGAGACACTGCTCGTTGGAGCAAAGGAGGACCCCTTCGAGGATAGTCCCCGGTTCGGAGCGCAGTATCGCGGCCGGGCGCAGAGGGGCGTCGATACCGGCGGCGCGCCTGCAGCGCGGACAAAGAGGCTGAAGCCGTTCGAAGTGCTCGATCTTCAATCGCCTATCCGCCGATGATGACCGTGGGGCAGCACGGTGGAAGGATTTTGCCGGTAGGACTGGGGATCGGCGCAACGCAACCGGGATGAGACGTCGTATCGCCCATCCGTGCGGCGGGCATGCCCCCTATCATGACGCTCGACGAGCCCTGCGCCACGACGCCCGGCCCGTTGGGGATGCATCCGGGAAGCACGCACGGGGTAGTCATGCTGGAAACCGTCGCGGCCGGAAGGTTGCCGATCAGGACGGTGAAGACCCCCGTGATGATGGTCAGAGGCAACGGGGGATGCGGAATGGGCTTGGGGGGTGGGGGAGGGTGAACGGGACAGTGGCAGTGAGGCCCGTTCTGAAGCACTCTGTCGGTTACCCGTGCGGCCGGCGGCATCTTTTGCTCCTCCTCGGCGTTGCATTGTCAATCAACCGGAGCGACGGCAGGCGACGAACCCGCTCGTCGTCCGGTTTGCACCAATTCAGTTCAGGTGGATCGTCTTTCCCGTCGCGCGAATATCATCCTCGGAGCGCACGGACAGCTCTCCGGCCGATTCCAGCTTCAAGGCTCCTTCGCTTCGAACGAGCGCCTCTTCCCGTGCGTTGATCTCCACCCGGTCGGCGTCGAGCGTGACGCTTTCAACCGCTTTCAGCTCCAGCCGCACCCCCTCGAGAACGAGGACCGGACCGCTTTCGGTCAGCCGAATCCGCACGAGCATCCGTCCGTCGGGGGCGCTCACTTCCAGAAGCTCTTCTCCGCCGGCTTCCGAATGGACAACCACCCGCCTGCCGGAATCCAACCGCAAAGTCCGCCGCTCCGGCTCCGCATCGGAACCCGGTACGGAGTCAAGCTCTATGATTTTCGCCGCTTTCGTCATTTCACCTCCGGCCTCGTCTCGTCCGTCCATGAGCGGGGGGACAGGGAAGCCCCGACACAACGATGTCGAGGAACGTCCCATCGCATTTCAATATTCAGGCATTCAGCGCGCTTACGCGCCTATCTATCGGGATGATCGGAAATTCTCGTGCTTCCTGCAATGGAAGCTTTTCACCGCTGTATATAGCGCCTGCGACGGGCAACTGTAAACCGAATTTTTCATGCAATGCGGTTCGATCTTCAGGCTGAAGAGGCAACCGCCGGGATGGATGGCGCCGCCGCCCGTAATCCGGAACAGCGCGTCCGAAAGCGTAAAGGTGACAGGCCGATCAACGTTACACTACCGCCCGGCATATGGCCTGTTCGGAATGCCGGGGTGCTTATGCGCCGGTTCGTGGAGTCGGGTGTCCTTGACATAATCCAGGTGCTCATGTAGATTGGCGTCCATTATCGGCAGTATGCTCAAAGGTAAGGGGTCCCCGATATTATAAGACCAATCAGGATATTGCCCCGGTGGATGGTGTGCGGTGAACGGCGCGGCGTCTCAGGGGCGTCATGTTTCGCGGGAGGAGCGGCGATGAGTGAAGCGGTGAGCAACAGACGCAAAGCGATAGTGGATAAGATCATCGGCAAGGCGGTCCAGGATTCCGAGTTTCGGGATGCGCTGGTCAAGGACCCCAAGGCGGCGATCGCGGGCGAACTGAAGGTGAGCATCCCCGACGGGATCGATATCGAGGTCCTGCAGGAGCGGGCCGACAAGGTCTACCTGGTGCTGCCCGTCGATCCCGGTAACGTGGAGCTTCCCGACAACCTGTTGAAGCATGTGCATGGCGGAGTACCCCCCTGCGATTGCGCTTGTTGCTGAGCACCCGTGCTCGATGACGGTGCGGGCATTCAGACCCGTGACAGGATGGGGTGAATGAAATACGGTATTTCCAGCTTCGTGGTGCAGTGGCATATCACGGCCGCCTGTTCCAACCGCTGCAGGCATTGCTATGTCTATGATCGGAAGACGTACGCCGCGGAGGTGCAAAATGAGCTGTCCGATGAGCAACTCGTCCGGATTCTGGACGACATTGTCCGCTTCGAGCGGAAGTGGGGAGCGTCCATCGGCAGTTTCTCGGTGACCGGTGGCGACCCCCTGGCTCGTCCGGGGTGGGCCTCTTTTCTCCAGGAACTCAGGGACCGCGGCAAGTCAGTGCGCGTGATGGGAACGCCCGAGACCCTGACGGAGTCGAACCTGGCTAAGCTGGCGGAACTGGGAGTGGCCCATTTCCAGCTCAGCCTGGACGGGCTGGAGAGCACCCATGATTCCCTGCGCGGGGCCGGCAGTTTTCAGCGGACTCTGGCGGGCCTGGAAGGGCTCGAGCGCAATGGGATCGACTCCCAGATCATGTTCACCCTGCACGCGGGGAACAAGCAGGACCTTATCCCGCTGTTGCGGTTCGTGGCAAACGAGACGCCGGCAAGTTCCTTTACTTTCGACCTGTTGTCGGCGGTCGGCAATGGAGCCGGGCTCCCCGGGGCTTTGACCTCCACGGAACTGCTCGGCCTTTTCGAATCCTACCTGGCGGAAAAAGAGCGGCTGAGGAAAGATGGCCGGACTATCGAAGTTCGCGAAAAACCGCATCTTTTCAGGGTGCTTCGGGTGGCGCGCGAGAACCGGTGGGTCCCTCGCATCGAGGAAGCGTCCGTCTTTTCCGGTTGCCTGGTGGGGTGGACGTGTATCGTCATACTTGCCGACGGCTCCGTGCTGGGTTGCCGTCGCATGCCGATCAAGGTGGGGAAAATGCCCGAGGAAAGCTTCGAGGATATTCTGCTCGGGTCCGAAACCCTCCGGAAATTTCGCCGCCCCGAATCGTTTGCGGGGTGCGGCTCCTGCGGCTACTTTGCCTTTTGTCGAGGCTGCCCGGCCGTGGTGCATGGCCTGACGGGCGATCCCCTGGCGCCGAACCCGCTGTGCTTCTTGAAGCACCTTCCGGAGAAGCCTGTCAGCCGTCCCGTCAATCCGGTCTCGTATCCACCGTTGTCGGCATCCCATGAAGAGGAGTACGAGTACATCGGACGCCACTTCGGCAATATTTTCCGGAGTAATTTCAAGGAATTCATGGAAGACGAAGGTGTGGCCGCCGCCATCGTGGCCTGTCAGGATCACGAAGCGCGACGGTCGTTCGCCGTATCTCCCGAGGAGTTTTGCCGGGAACGCGGAATCCGGTTGAATGATGTCCAGATCTGCTTTGTGAACACATTTGAACTCACGCTTGGGGAAAAGGCGAAGGCAAGGATCCGGCAACTCCTGTTCAGGAAGATGCTGGGCTGAGACACGATCCGTTCTCACCAGCGCCTATCTTTGATCCTTTATTTGAATATATGAGCGGTTTCTCACGTTTGATTCCGAAGAGATTTCGAAAGAGCCGGGTCCGCACGCCCACCGTGCTGCAGATGGAGGCGGTGGAGTGCGGCGCGGCGAGTCTTGCCATCATCCTGGGTTACCACGGCAGGTTTGTCCCCCTGGAGCAACTGCGTGTCGATTGCGGCGTCACGCGGGACGGAAGCGACGCCGGGTGCATTTTGCAGGCCGCCCGCCGCTACGGACTCATCGCCCGTGGATTCAGGAAGAGCCTGGAGAAACTGAAGCTTACCCCGCTGCCTGTCATTGTCTTCTGGAAGTTCAACCACTTTCTGGTCGTCGAGGGTTTCGGGGAGAAGTACGTCCATCTCAACGACCCCGCCACCGGTCCCCGCGCAGTCACCTGGGAGGAATTCGATAAGGCCTTCTCGGGTGTCACGCTGGTGCTGCAACCCGGGCCCGATTTCCAGCCGGGCGGAGAGAAACCGAACCCGCTCAACGCACTGTCCGGCCGCTTGCGGGGCATGCGCGCGCAACTCGGAGCTCTCCTGGTTTTCAGCCTCTTCCTGGTCGTGCCGGGGCTGGCCGTTCCTTTCTTCCTGCGCTCTTTCGTGGACGACGTGCTGGTCCGGCAGACGACTCAATCGCCTCTGCCGACGGCCGCGGGAATGGCCCTGGCCGTCTTCTTCAGACTCGTTCTGACCTGGAAGCAACAGGACCGCTTGCTGCGCATGGAAACGGAACTGTCGATCTCCATGACGAGTTCTTTCCTGCGGCACGTTCTGCGGTTGCCCGTGGTGTTTTTCCTGCAGCGCCACGCCGGCGAGATCGGTTCCCGTGTAAAGATCAACGAACGGGTCGCCGCCCTTCTCTCGCGGGAACTCGCCACCAACATGCTCAATGGGCTCATGGTCGTTTTCTTCGCCGCCGTGATGGCCTGGTATTCACCACTGCTCACCCTTGTGAGCGTGCTGTTCGCGGGCTTGAACCTGGCCGCCCTGCACGCGGTTTCCCGCATGCGCGTGGACGCCGGCCGGAAGCTGCTCCAGGAACGGGGCAAGCTGGTGGGGGTATCGATGGCGGGGCTCAGGCTGATCGAGACATACCGCGCGATGGGGAACGAATCGGACTTCTTCGGCCAGTGGGCAGGTTATCACGCCCGGTTGCTCAACGCCGAGCAACAGGAGGGGCTGCCGGGCGCGATCCTTTCCATCACGCCTTCCCTGCTCTCCTCTTTGAACCTGGTGGCTGTCGTCGTCATCGGATGCGGGAGCGTGCAGGCGGGACGGATGAGTCCGGGGGAACTCGCGGCTTTCGTGTCCTTGCTCTTCAGCTTTTCGGAACCCATAGGCCGGCTGGTGGCTCTTGGAGCCGAGCTTCAGGAGGTTGAAGGCGGTCTGACCCGGCTGGACGACGTGATGAATTACCCCGTCGGAGGGGGCGCTGCGGCTCGCAAACCGGACGGCGACGGGCTTATGTCTCTCACGCAACTCAAGCTGAGCGGGGAAGTCGAGTTGCGCAACGTTACGTTCGGCTACAGTAAAACGGATCCTCCCCTGGTCCGGGATTTCAATCTGACCATCCGTCCCGGCCAGAGAGTGGCTTTGGTGGGATCGACGGGATGCGGCAAGTCGACCATCGCCCGCCTGGTATGCGGTCTTTACGAACCCTGGGAGGGTGAGATCCTGTTCGACGGCAAGCGCAGGGAAGATATTTCCTCGTTGCTCCTGCACTATTCCATTTCACTGGTGGACCAGGAGATCTTTCTCTTCGAAGGCTCCGTCAGGGAGAACCTGACCCTGTGGGACCCCACGGTCCCGGAATCCCACATTATCCGCGCGGCGAAGGATGCGTGCATCCACAGCGACATATCCAGAAGACGTCACGGCTACCTCAGCCGGGTGGAAGAGGGCGGCAGGAATTTCAGCGGCGGCCAACGGCAGCGGATCGAAATCGCCAGGGGGCTGGTGAACAACCCGACGATCATGGTGCTGGACGAAGCGACAAGCGCTCTCGACCCCGCCACTGAACTGGCGATCGATATCAACCTGCGGCGGCGCGGCTGCAGTTGCCTGGTGGTGGCGCATCGCCTGAGCACCATACGGGATTGCGACGAGATTATCGTGCTCGACCGGGGAAGCGTCTTGCAGCGTGGTCGCCACGAGGACCTGGCGCGGGTCGAAGGTCCCTATGCCGCCCTGATCCGGGATGATTTCAAGGGATGAAACGGGTGAGACCATGACGTGCCAGTCGCTCACGGAGTTTTTTGCAAAGGTAGGCGAAGCCGTCGAAACCGGTGGAAATCGCCCCTTTTTTCTTGCCGGACCGGATTCGCTCTGGTGGGTGGAAACGGGCGAGGTGGAAGTGTTTTTCGTGATTGTGGAAAACGGCGAACCGGTCGGACAACGGCACTTCTTCTGTTCCGTCGGGGCAGGCGGCTGCCTGCCCGGCATGGACATGGAGCGCTACGGCGCGGGCAGGGGTTTTCTCGCCGTGGGAACGGCCGGGACCCGGCTGTTGCACCTGTCCAGGGAGCATCTTCGGGAGGCCGCCGCTCAGCCGCAACTGGCCCGCGAGGTGGCGGACCTGGTGGACGGCTGGGTCATGGCGCTGTCCCGGGGCGTCGCTCAAGACGCTTTTCCGGGGATGGACGACTGCGTGGTCACGGCGGGAGAGACCGCCGTCCTGAAGACATACCGGAACGTGCATGCCGCCGTGGGCGTGGCGTGGCTGGAGACAATGGATTCACAGGCGCTGTTCCTCGGGATGGAGGAAATCCCTTCCGGTCCGGCCGGAAGGTGCTTTCCCGTCACCCGCAACACGTGGATCACTGTTCTGCGGGAATGCGCCATCACTTTCAAAGCCACCGCCGACCTGGTCGGCCGGCCCGCCTTCTGGGACGGTTTGGACGACTTCTACGAACTGCTCCTTGCCTGCGAGGCAATGAACCGGCGGATGGCCCTGGCCGATGAGTTGAACCGGTTGCACGAGCGCGACGCCGGGGAGCAGCGGACGCGGGATGAAGCCGACGCTCACCTCTCATCCGTCCTCAAGGGCGCGTACGCCGGCGTTGAAGCCCGGGCGGGGGGCGATCACCTGCTGGCCGCGTGCTTTCTGGTCGGGAGCGCGCTGGGACTGGACATTCGTCCTCACCCGGGAGCGCGCGAGGGCCGCGTCTCCATGGACCCTTTGGGGGATATTGCCCGTGCATCCCGCGTTCGCGTCCGTCGTGTCCGGCTCGAGGGCGACTGGTGGAGGCGCGACGCCGGGCCTCTGCTGGCATTTCGGAGCGCCGGGTCGGCTCCGGTGGCTTTGCTGCCCGAGTCGGCGCGAAAGATGTTCCTGCGCGACCCCGCGGCGGGGGTAACCCTGGAGGTGGACGCGTCCGTTGTCGTGGAATTGGAGCCTTACGGGTATGTTTTCTATCGGTCTTTGCCGGAACGGGCCCTGGAAGGATCGGATATCTTGCAGTTCGTTGTCGGGAACGCGGCCGGGGAATTCAGATCCGTGCTTATCCTGGGACTTCTCTGTGGTCTCATTTCCGCCCTGATCCCTCTTGCCGTTCGCCACATCCTGGAGCACACGGCCCCCGGAGTGGGGGCCGCGAGCCTTCCGCGCAGCATCGGTCTGGTTTTGCTGCTGAGCGTGCTTGCGGGTTCGTTGTTCGAGGCCGTGCGCAATATCACGCTGCTGCGGGTCGAGGGCAAGGTGGATGCCGTCCTGCAACCGGCATTGATGGATCGGCTGTTGCGTCTGCCCCTGTCTTTTTTCAAGGAGTATTCCTCGGGAGACCTGACGGACCGGGCGCTGTGCATCGCCTCGATCCGGCAGCGCCTATCGGGCGCCACGATGATTTCCCTGCTCGGGGTCGTCTTTGCCTTCTTTCATTTCGCCATCCTCTTCTACTTCGATTATCGCCTGGCGCTGGTCGTTGCGGCCCTGGCCTGCTTGGCGGGCTGCGCGAATTTATGGGGGTCGTGGCGGCAGGCGCGCCATCTGCGGCCGGCCGTCGAACTGGAGGGCAAGATCGGGGGTATGGTCTTCCAGTTCATCTCCGCCATGTCGAAATTGCGGGTGGCGGGCGCGGAAACGCACGCCTTTGCCTGGTGGGCGAAGGAGTTCACGCGGCAGCAGACGTGGATGGTCAAATCGCGCAGGGTCGGAAACTTGCTGACCACATTGAACGGTTCGCTCGGTTTCGTCGTTCTCTTTTGCGTCTTTGTGCTGTTTTCGGTCCCATCGTTTCAGCGCATGGCGACCGGCGATTTCGTCGCCTTCAATACGGCGATGCTCGCCTTCGTCGGCTCGATGCTGACGGCGAGCGCATCCCTGGCATCCATCCTCGGCGTCGTTCCGTTGTACGATCGTGTGAAACCGCTTCTTGCAGCCGTTCCCGAGTGTTCCGAGTCCCGCGCCCATCCCGGAGAGCTGTCGGGGGCCATAGAGGTGAGCGATCTTTCGTTCCGCTACCATCCCGACGGCCCCCTGGTGCTGGATGATGTGTCACTATCCGTTCAACCGGGAGAACTCGTCGCCTTTGTCGGTCCGTCCGGTTCGGGGAAATCGACTCTTATGAGACTGCTGCTCGGTTTCGAAGTTCCCGATGCGGGCACTATTTCCTACGACGGCCTGGCTCTGTCCGCGCTCGACGTCGAAGCCGTGCGCCGCCAAATCGGGGTTGTCCTCCAGGACGGCGACCTGGCGCCCGGCGATATCTATTCCAACATCACCGGTTCCCTCCCGCTCACGCTGGAGGATGCCCGGCAGGCGGCCCGGCTGGCCGGAATAGAAGAGGAAATCCAGGCGCTGCCCATGGGAATGCAGACGATGGTGTCGGCCGGCGGCAAGACCTTTTCCGGCGGACAAAAACAGCGACTGCTGATCGCGCGCGCACTGGCGACAAAGCCGCGCATGCTCTTTTTCGATGAAGCCACAAGCGCTCTGGATAATCGCTCGCAGGCGGCGGTGAGCGAGAATATCGGGCGCCTGCAGGTCACGCGAGTTGTCGTCGCTCACCGGTTGAGCACCGTTATTCACGCCGATCGCATTTATGTTTTTGATGGTGGAAAGATTGTCCAATCGGGGTCATTCGAGGAACTGATGAGCCGGGACGGATTGTTTTCGGAACTTGCGAGACGGCAAATCGCCGTCGGTCCCGGAAGACTCGGGAGCTTCGGAGAGAGTAACCGGAAAGAGTAACCATGGAGAGCGAGCACGGATGAACGATAGCTTGAAATCGATACCGGAGTCGATATCCACGCTTGAAAGGAACATCGATCTCGTCGCGCCGTTTCTCCCCGAGGTGCTGGTCCCGGCGGCGCATCTGGAACCGGTTAGAGAGGTCGCGCGGCTGTTCCCTCCGGCGAACGCGGGTTTCGAATGCAGGCTGGGAGGCAATCCGCAACGGACCGATTTCGCCGTTGCGTTCGACAGGGATGACGGCCGCAAGGAACACTTTGCCGCGGACCGCGCGGGTGTTGTCCCGGCAGGCGTCGAACCGCTCTGCCGCGGGGTCTGGACCAATCTGCGCGGCTTTTGCCGGGAATGGTCGAAGGAGGGAAGTCTCCTGCACGCGGCGGTGGATAGGCTCTGGTTCGAGTTCGACCTGGACCGTCCTCCCGGCCCGGCCCCCATTCCGCGCTCCTTCCTCTCCTGCCGCGACTGGTATTCCACTTCCGGCGACAGGCGAAGCCCCATGGAGCGTATGGATGAGGACATGGAACGGATATATCGAATTCTCGACATACTTCACGGTGACGCTCCAAAGCCTGAACTGCTCGGCTCCGTCCGTGAATTCATCGCATCGCTCCCCGCCAATGCCCGGCTCTTCAGCATGGGGACCGTGCTGGACCGTTCACCCGAGTCCATTCGGCTTACCGTGGCCAATCTTTCGGCCGAACAGATTCCGGGTTTCCTTCAATCCCGCGGCCGGCCGGTTCCGAAGGCGGCGATGCAATCCATCACGGCTCCGTCGCCGCGCAAATTGCCCGGCGTCGTGGTGGCCATGGATGTGGGCCGGGGAGTGACCCCCAGAGTCGGACTGATACCGTCCTGCAACGGGCCGGATCAGGCGTCGACGGAAGCCTCCTGGCGCGTGCTGTTGGAGCGCCTGGCGGATTGCGGTCTCTGCACGATCGAGGAGAAAGATGCTCTGCTCGCCTGGCCCGGCTACATGCTCTATGATATCGAGCACGATTTTCCTCCCCCCGAAGGGCTTTCCGGGGCGGCCGCATTCGGCATCGCGCTTCGCTGGTTGCTGGTTCGCAGCCTGCACCACGTGAAGATAGACTGCTTTCCCGACGGCTCCCATGCGGCGAAGGCGTATTTCGGGTTCCTGCATCGCTGTGTTCCCTTGCATGCTTCAGGATAGGGAGCCCGATGAAGCGCGAGGAATCGGGTGTGTGAACAAGGAAGTGATGAAAGGCGGAGGCTTTCGAGATGGAAGAGTCGCACAATGAGTCGACGTTTCACCAGAACCCGAGGGAGATTCTTTTCCGGTCGAGCGCCATGGATCGGCTTTCTTCAATGGAAGAGCTGGATGAGCTGTTCTTGGCGGTTCTCCCCCGGCGCCGGTTGATCTGGCTGGGGGCCGCTATCCTGCTTGCAGCCATGATTATCGTGAGCATCTGAGCGGGAGGAGAATGCAGTATCCGAAATCACGCTCAGTCTTTCTCGCTTTTGGAGCGAATCCGGGACGAAAGCGGACCTTCCGCGCCGGCCTTTCGTGTTTCACGACGCTCACAAAGTGCTGCTCCGGCGCCTGGAGAGCACGAAGCCGGAGACCGGAACGAAAGCCGTCAACGCCGTTGCGCGGGATGTCGCGCGCAATCCGCCGCCTCCCAGCCCCATCGCCACCCAAGGCGGCAATATTACTGCGAACTCTCCAATAGAGACCGGCCGGCAAGGCGCTGTCGGAATCCGTCCTGTCTTCCTCTCTTTTCAGCCGGCGCCCTGGAGGCATTCTCCCATGCCTCCTCGTTTCGGAAGGCCCGCGGCACAATATTTCGGCAGGCGCATTTTTGTCTTGGATATTTTCATGCGATTGTGACATTGTATCGTGTTCTTATGGATTGAAGATAACTCGGGGCCGTGCTATGAATGAGACTTCACTGGGAGGGTAGTGCTGAATAAGGAGAGAGGTGAGGGATGTTCCTGAATCGCGTATTAGGCTGGTTTTCCAATGATTTGGCTATTGATCTGGGGACGGCGAATACCCTAGTATATGTCCGGGGCAAAGGTATCGTGTTGAGTGAACCTTCGGTTGTGGCCGTCCGGAAGGATGTGAAGGGCACGAACCGGGTGGTCGCGGTGGGCAAGGACGCCAAGATGATGCTCGGCAAAACGCCCGGCAACATCGTTGCCACCCGTCCGATGAAAGACGGCGTTATCGCGGATTTCGAAGTGGCGGAAGCCATGCTGCGTTATTTCATCAGGAAAGTGCACAACAGGCGCAGCCTCGTTCGCCCGCGAATCATCGTCTGCATTCCTTCAGGGGTCACCCAGGTGGAGAGGCGCGCCGTCCGCGAGTCGGCGGAGTCGGCGGGCGCCAGGGAGGTCTACCTGATCGAGGAGCCGATGGCGGCCGCCATCGGCGCCGGGTTGCCCATTACCGAACCCGTGTGCAATATGGTTGTGGATATTGGAGGGGGCACCACCGAAGTGGCGGTCATATCGCTGGCGGGGATCGTGTACAGCCGGTCCGTGCGCGTCGGTGGAGACAAGATGGACATGGCCATCCTGCAGCACATAAAGCGCAAGTACAATCTGCTGATAGGGGAGCGGACCGCCGAATTGATAAAGACCACCATCGGCAACGCGTATCCGATGGACCATGTCGAAACGATGCTGATCAAGGGCCGGGACCTTGTGAGCGGTATTCCCAAGACGATCGAGATCAATTCGGATGAGACCCGCGAGTCGATCCAGGAACAGATCGATACCATTGTGGAAACCATCAAGATAGCCCTGGAGCAGACCCCGCCCGAGTTGGCCGCCGACACGGTGGACCGCGGCATCGTGCTCACGGGGGGAGGGGCGCTGCTGAAAAATCTCGATTATCTGCTGAGGCTCGAAACGGGCTTGCCCATCACCCTTACGGAAGATCCGTTGTCTACCGTCGTGCTCGGATCGGGGAAGGCGCTCGAGGAAATAGAAGTGCTCAAGGAAGTTCTGGCATGAGACGGGGCGCCCGGCCCGGCTGGGGCCTCGTGGTCCGGGCGGCCTGAACGCGGGAAGGCCGTTTGCGCTGATGTTCAATGTTTAGAGGTTTGGATATAGATGCTGGCGTGGTTGCGTCATTTACGCGGTGCTCTGATCGTCGGAGTGTTCGTAAGTGTATTCCTATATATATTGTCGCTCAATTTCAGGCCTCCCGACCGGATGGATTACGTCCAGAGACTGGTGGTGGAAACCCTGAGCCCCCTGGTGGAGGCGATGTCGGTGGTTACCGGCAGTGTGGACGGCGTGTTCGAAAGGTATGTCTGGCTGCAGGGTGTTCAGGAGGAAAATGAGTACCTGCGAGAACAGATGGCGAAGCTTCAGCAGGAGGTGACCAACTATCATGAAGCGTACATGGAAAACCTTCGTCTGAGGCGCTTCCTCGATTTCCAGAACAGCATCCAGACCGAGACCTTTGCAGCCAGGGTGGTGATGCACGACCTCACGGGATGGTTCCAGACGCTGATCGTCGATAAGGGTTTCGATGACGGCATCGCCCCTGATATGGCCGTGGTGAACGACGAGGGAATCGTGGGGCGCGTTATGGACGTCTCGGACCGTTACTCGCGCGTCCTTCTCATAACGGACCCCGAGAGTTCCGTCGACGCGGTCATCCAGCGGAACCGCGTTCGAGGGATACTTAGCGGCAAAGACGCCGGCAACTGCATATTGAAATACGTTCGAGGCAACCAGGATGTGCAGACGGGCGACCTCATCATCACCTCCGGCAAGGACGGAGTCTTCCCAAATGGACTCAGACTCGGCACGGTTCAGGGGGTTTTCAAGGACCCGGTGGACCTTTTCCAGCGGGTGGAAGTGAAGCCCCTGGTCCATCTCAATGGCCTTGAAGAGGTGTTGATCCTGAAACGCGAAGCGAATCTGCCCCGCAACTGGCTGGTTGTCGAATAGATGCGTCCGATCGCGAGGTGAGTGAGGAAGCAATTGCGACGTTTACACAGTGCCTCCATGTGGGGAAATTTTCTGAGAATAAACGCCTGCACACTGGGGTTGTTCCTTGCGCAGGCGCAGTGGTTTTCCCGAATGAGCTACCCTTGCCTGCGCATTGACGCCTTGTTGCCGCTGATGTTTGGGGTGGCCCTCAAACAGCCTCCGCTCGTGAGCGTCCTGTGGGCGTTTGCCTGGGGGTACGTCATGGACCTGTTCTCGGGGAAATTCTGGGGTTTCCATGTCGTTTCCTATGTTGCGACGGTTTGCATGGTGTACCTCGGTTCCCACAAAATCGAATTCTACAATCCCCTGTATCAGATGGTATTTATGGGCGTATGCTCTCTCGGCCAGTCGGCCGTGCTGGGGCTCTTCCTATGGGCCGACCCGGCCTCGAACTACTTCGTCTCCCTTGCCGAGTGGTGGGACCTCATCATCCGTTCGGTACTGATGTTGTTGATCTGTCCCGGCATCGTCTACCTGCTGGGGGAAAACCGCAAGATTGCATTCTGATGCGAATGATAGAATCCGGTAAGGCCTTTGCACGCCGATCCGGCGTGAATTCGAGAACACGGGCGCGATAGTGTTATGGAAGCACCAAGAATACAGAGAATGCTGAGAAGGCCGAAGACGCCGAAAATGCCGAAGAAAGACCCCGACAATCTGTTGCTGGTCAATTGGGAAGTGGCGGAGGCGTCGACATTTCAGAGGCAAGGCCTTATTATCACCGTACTTCTGCTCCTGTTTTTCGTTACGTACCTTTTTCGGCTCTGGCATCTGCAGGTCATCCAGGGCAGCAAGTACCGCTACCAGTCCGAGAACAACAGGATACGCCTGGAAGATACTCCGGCCCCGCGCGGGATTATCTTCGATCGTAACGGCGTCCCGCTGGTGGAGAACCGTCCCGCCTACCATCTTCTTCTCATCCGCGAGGATGTCCAGGACATGGAGCAAACCCTGGCGAAGCTGGCCCAGATATGCAACAAAAATGTCGATGAACTGCGGGCCGTCGTGGAATCCCACAAGACGGAGCCGAGGTTTCTTCCGTTACGGCTCATAGCGGACCTGGACAGGGATAGTCTCGCCCGTGTGGAGGCGCAACGGTTGCGGCTGCCCGGAGTGACGATACAGTTGGAGCCGAGGCGGGAGTACAGGCACAACAGAGTGGCGGCTCACCTTATCGGCTATATGAGCGAGATCACCGAGCCCGAGTTGAAGGGGGGCGATTACCAGGGGTATGTGGCGGGGGAATCGGTCGGAAAAGTCGGCGTGGAGAGGGCGTTCGAGAAGTACCTCCACGGGAAGCGGGGCGGTCGTGAAGTGGAGGTGAACGCCGTCGGGAGGCGAATCCGGCTCATAGACGAAGTGCTCCCGGTGCCCGGGAGGAACCTGTGGCTTACGATCGACATGGACCTCCAAAGAGTGGCGGAATCGTGCCTGGAAGGGGTCGTGGGGGCCATTGTGGCGGTAGATCCCAAGTCCGGAGCCGTACTGGCGATGGCGAGCAGTCCGACTTTCGACCAGGAGATGTTCGTGAGGGGTCTTACCAAGGATGAATGGAACGCTTTGAAGCGAGACCCAGTCCATCCCTTGCTCAATCGAGCCATCGGGGCGGGTTATCCGCCGGGGTCCACGTATAAGCCGATTGTCGCGCTTGCGGGTTTGCAGGACGGAGTCGTGCGGCCCGATTCCACGGTCGGCTGTCCGGGTTTTTTCCATTTCGCCAACAGGAATTACCGGTGCTGGCGCGAGCACGGGCATGGGACGGTGGCCATGTACCAGTCTCTCGTGCAGTCGTGCGACGTCTATTACTATCAACTGGGCATGAGGCTTGGGGTCGACCGGATAGCGCAGTGCGCGACCTGGTTCGGGTTGGGAGAAAAGACGGGGCTGGGGTTGCACGCGGAACATCCGGGCCTTGTTCCCACTTCCACCTGGAAGAAGCAAAGAATAGGAATTCCGTGGCAAAAGGGCGAAACCCTCTCCATCGCCATCGGACAGGGGTTCGACCTGGCCACGCCGCTGCAGATGGCGATGGTCTACGCGGCTATCGGCAATGGCGGAAAGCTGTGGCAGCCTTTCATCATACGGCGTATCGAAGGCAACAGCATCGAACAGGGGAGCGAGGTCAGGGGCAGGCTTCGACGCCAGATTCCGATCGACCAGCGCCACTTTGAGGTCGTGCAAAGGGGCCTTCAGGGAGTCGTCGAGGATGAGAGGGGAACGGCGCACCAGTACCGGAGCAACACCATTCCCATCGCCGGCAAGACGGGAACCGCCCAGGTGGTGAGGATTGCCGACGGGGCGAACCGAAAGCTGCTGGCTCAGACCGCGAAGGAAAAGGAGCGGGATCATGCGTGGTTTGTCTGCTACGCTCCGGCGGACGATCCCCAAATCGCGGTGGCGGTGCTCGTTGAACACGGCGGACACGGTTCGTCGGCCGCGGCGCCGCTGGCCAGGAGAGTCGTTACCGGTTATCTCGAAGAAAAGCCCGAAAAGAGTGGTTCGTGAGAGGATTTTCCCGACATGATGGATAGACGCTTGATCGAAAATTTCGACTGGCCGCTCGTCCTGGTCCTCAGCATGATCATCATGGCCGGTCTGCTGAGCCTCTACAGCGCCGTCTACCCGCAGATACAGGCCAATCCCTCCCACAATTTTTTCATCAAGCAGGTCATGTGGCTGAGTATCGGTTTTTTCGTTTTTCTTTTCAGCCTGACGATCGAGTACCAGCGCCTCAAGTCGCTCAGCCTGTGGTTGTACCTCATCACGGTATTGCTTCTCATCGCCGTGCTGATAATCGGCAAGGAAGTGAACGGTTCCAAGCGGTGGCTCAGTATCGCCGGAATACAGTTCCAACCATCTGAAATAATGAAAACAGTTATCGTAATACAACTTGCGAGCTTCTTCAGTTCTCAGGAGATCTCCCCGTACCCGAGTCTCAAGAAACTGGTGATACCGCTGATCATGACGTTCGTACCCGTGCTCCTGGTCCTTGTCGAACCGGATCTGGGCACGGCCTTGTGCATTCTCTCCATTGCGGTTACAATGATCTTCTACATGGGGGTGCGGTGGCGGTATATTCTGACGCTGATTCTCCTGGGAGGGGCTCTGATCATGCCCGTCTGGGAAAATGTGTTGAAACCGTACCAGAAGAAGAGAGTTCTGATCCTGCTCTGGCCCGATCTCGATCCGCTCGGAGCGGGCTATCATATCCGACAGTCCAAGATCGCGATAGGGTCGGGCATGACGTGGGGTAAGGGGTTTCTGAACGGGACCCAGAATAAGCTGCACTTTCTGCCGGAGAAGCACACGGACTTCATCTTTTCCGTGTGGGCCGAAGAATGGGGGTTCGTCGGCTGCGTGGTTTTGCTGATCTTGTTCACGGTGCTGATAATCCTTACGATACGGGTGGCGCGGAGGTCGAAGAACCGGTTCGGAGCGTTGCTCGTGATAGGAATGACCGGTCTGATTCTCTGGCAGGCGTTCATAAACATCGGGATGGTGATCGGCCTGTTGCCGGTGGTGGGGATACCTCTCCCGTTCGTGAGCTATGGGGGGTCTTCGGTGATTTCGCTTTGCTTTGCAATGGGAATCATTGAAAATGTGAGCATGCGAAGGTACGTGTACCATTCCCGCTGAGTACGCGCAACGGCGCGCTTCTCTTTGTGATTTATTTTACTTTTTTGCTTGCGAATGGTAGGAAGCTATGATAGAAAGCACGGCAAGTCGGATTCTCCGGATGCCGAAACCCCGATGTTTTGTCAGGAAAGCGGGGCTTCCCGCAGAAATAGCGTGTGGGGTGTTTTTTAATTTAAACTCTTGGATGACTGGCGAGGGAAGGCAGAGATGATTGACATTAATGTAACGCTTTTTATCCAAATGGCCAATTTCTTTATCTTTCTCATCTTGATGAACATCATTCTGTATCGGCCCATCAGAAGGATCGTTGCAGAAAGAAATGCATTGATGGAAGGCAAGAGGAAAGGTATCGAACAGGCGGATGCGGATGCGGCGGCCGCGGTGGCTGCTTTCGAGTCCAACCTGCAGAACGCGCGCAGGGATGGCCGGCAGAAAGTGCAGGAATTCAAAGAAGCTGCTTATCGCACGGAAAAGGAACTGGTAGGGCAGGCGGCGGACGAAGCGGCCAAGTACGTGCAGAGCGTGCGGACGAAGATCCAGCAGGATATTCAAGTTGCTCGCGATAAGCTCAAAGGCCAGGTGCAGGCTTTCTCGAAGGATCTGGCCAAGAAGGTTTTGGGAAGAAGCATTTAACTAACGGCCAACGGCCTGAGGGGGGCAAGAAACATGAAGGGAAAGAAAGTGGCGGTTATCCTCGGGGCTGGATTGCTCGTCGGAACTGCAGGCGTGGCGCTAGCGTCCGGGGGTGGTGATGCCGGAGGGCATCATCTCAATTGGTGGGATTTATTTCTGAGGGTGCTCAACTTTTCCATACTGGTAGCCGTCCTCGTCAAGCTGCTCAAGAACCCCATAGTCGGGTTCCTGAAGGGAAGGACGGAGGATATCGGGAAGACCCTGGCCGAACTCGAGGAGAAGAAGGCCGAGGCGGATCAAAAGGCCGCGGAGTATAAGGCCAAGTTGGCGATGCTCGATCAGGAAACGGCAAAGATCGTCGCCGAGTATATCCAGGAAGGCGAGCGCGAGAAGGAAAAGATCGTTGCGGCAGCCAACAAGCAGGCCGAGTACATCAAGTCCCAGGCCGAGTTGGCTATCCAGCAGGAAATAAAGGCTGCCAGGGAAAACCTGCAGGCCGAGGTCGCGGACCTTTCCGTAGTTGCGGCAGAGGAGATTTTGAAGAAGAATATCCAGTCTGATGATCATAAGCGCCTCGTCCAGGAATTCATGGCGAGGGTGGGGGAGGCGAAGTGAAGAACTTAGTCATAGCCAAACGGTATGCCAAGGCATTGTTCTCCCTTGCCAAGGATGAGGGCAAGGTCGAACAGTATGGGCTGGAGCTGGGCGGGTTCGTCCAACTCCTGGGGCAGCTTCCGGACCTGGCCGATGCCATTCAGAATCCCCTGTATCCTGAAAACGTACGCAAATCCGTATTCAAGTCCATTGCCGGAAAGGCCAATATGACCCCGGTGATGAAGAGCTTTATCGATTTGCTTATCGGGAAGAACAGGGTTGGCAACCTGCCGGAGATCCGGGATTATTTCAGCAGGCTCGTGGATGAGAACGCCAATGTGGCGCGGGCGCGGATTACCGCGGCCGTGGATCTCGACGAACCGACCCTCGGCGGCATCGCTAAAGCGCTGGAAAAGAAGACGGGTAAGAAGGTGATCGTTGAGTTCGAGAAGGACCCGACCCTTATCGGAGGGTTGGTAGCCCGTATAGGCGATTTGGTTTTGGATGGAAGCATCAGGACGCAATTGATGAGCATCAGGGAAACTTTGAAGAGGGGTGAGTTAGTTTAAATGGAAATCAGAGCAGAAGAAATCAGTCAGATCATCAAAGAGCAGATTAAGGATTACGAGAAGAAGGTCGAGCTTAGCGAGACCGGACGCGTACTTTCCGTCGGTGACGGTATTGCCCGTGTTCATGGCGTAGAGAAGTGCATGTCCATGGAATTGCTTGAGTTCCCTACCTCTCAGGGCGCGATTTACGGACTTGCTCTCAACCTGGAAGAGGACAATGTCGGCGTCGCCATTCTCGGCGAGGACATCCTCATCAAGGAAGGCATGGAAGTAAAGAGAACCGGTCGTATCGCTGAAGTTCCCGTGGGCGACGCGGTTATCGGCCGTATCGTGGACTCCGTCGGTAATCCCCTGGATGGGAAAGGCCCGATCGAGGCGAAAGAGTTCGCCCGTATCGAGCGTATCGCGCCGGGCGTTATCGCGCGCGCTCCCGTTAACGAGCCCATGTACACCGGTCTGAAGGCTATCGACGCCATGACGCCGGTCGGCCGCGGACAGCGCGAACTGGTCATCGGCGACCGTCAGATCGGCAAGACCGCCATTTGCGTTGACGCCATCATCAACCAGAAGGACAGCGGCGTAATTTGTATCTACGTTGCGGTCGGCCAGAAGAAGTCCACGGTAGCCCAGGTGGTCGAGGTTCTCCGCAAGCACGGCGCAATGGAATACACCGTCGTCGTCGCGGCAAACGCTTCGGACCCCGCCGCCATGCAGTACACCGCTCCTTACGCCGGCACGGCTATCGGCGAATACTACAGAGATCGTGGGCAGCACGCTCTGATCATCTACGATGATCTTTCCAAGCAGGCCGCCGCATACCGCCAGGTTTCGCTGCTTCTGCGCAGGCCGCCCGCGCGCGAAGCCTACCCCGGCGACATTTTCTACAACCACTCCAGGTTGCTCGAACGCTCCGCCAAGCTCAATGAGAAGCTCGGCAGCGGCTCCCTGACCTCTCTGCCGGTTATCGAAACGCAGGCGGGTGACGTTTCCGCGTTCATCCCGACCAACGTTATCTCGATCACCGACGGCCAGATCTACCTCGAGCCGAACCTGTTCTTCGCCGGCGTTCGCCCGGCAATCAACGTCGGTCTTTCGGTATCCCGCGTGGGCGGCGCCGCTCAGACCAAGGCCATGAAGCAGGTTGCAGGCCGTTTGCGCCTCGAACTGGCCCAGTATCGTGAACTGGAAGCCTTCGCCAAGTTCGGTAGCGATCTCGACAAGTCTACCCTGGCTCAGTTGAACCGCGGTATTCGCCTTGTTGAACTCCTGAAGCAGCCTCAGTACCAGCCCATGCCGGCCGAGAGGGAAGTCCTCTCTCTGTACTCCGGCACCAGGGGCTTCCTCGATACGGTTCCCGTCGAGAAGGTAGCCGAATACGAGAAGCAGATGCTGGCTTTCATGGAGCGCAAGTATCCTGAAATTCTGGCCGAGGTAAAGGCTGAGAAGAAGATCAGCGACGAGCTGGACGAAAAGATCAAGCAGGCACTTACGGAGTTTGCCGAGGTTTTCCAGGCATAGTCCCGGCGTCTTAACTTAGAGGATTAGACTAAGAGAGCGTGAGCTATGGCGACCCTAAGGGATGTTAAGAGAAAGATCGACGCCGTTAAGAAGACCTCGCAAATTACCAAGGCCATGAACATGGTGGCCGGGGCCAGACTTCGCGGTGCGCAGACGAATATGGAGAGGTTTCACCCATATGCCGTCAAGTTCCGTGAAGTGATGGGGAGGCTCGCGGCTGGTGTCACGGATGCCGATGTGACCTACGCCCTGCTGACCCCGCGTGAAGAAGTGAAGAAGATCGAAGTGGTCCTCGTCACTGCGGATAGAGGTCTTTGCGGCAGTTTCAACAATAACCTGATCATGACCGCGGAGAGAATGATTCGGGCGAAGACCGCCGAGGGAATCGAGACTACCGTCACCGCCGCCGGTAAGAAGGGTGGCGATTTCCTGAAGCGTATGAGGCCGAATCAGATGAGAAGCCGGATGACCGGGCTTCTCGGCAAACCGAGCTACGACGATGCGCGCAGGCTCGGCAATGAGATGATCGAACGTTTCGAGAGCGGCGAAGTGGACGAAGTCTATGTCATCTACGCCAACTTCGTAAGCGTGGTTAAGCAGATTCCGACCACCGTCAAGCTGCTCCCCGTCGAGCCCGTGGTGGAAGGATCGCAAAACGAAGCCGGAGGGATTGAGTACCTGTTCGAGCCGTCTCATGCGGACCTGCTGAACGACCTTCTCCCGAACTTCGTATATATTCAGCTCCTCGAAGCATTTTACCAGACCGCCGTCAGCGAGCACGCCGCCCGCATGGCCGCAATGGAAAATGCCACGAGTAACTGTAAGGAACTCGTTCGGACCCTGACCCTCATCTATAACAAAGCGCGCCAGGCGTCGATTACGAAGGAGTTGATGGATATCGTCGGCGGCTCCGAGGCTTTGAAGGGTTAGTGTCGGAATTTTAAATGAATATGGAATATTAGGAGGTTATGATCCTCATGAATATCGGCAAAATAGTACAAGTTATCGGAAACGTTGTTGACATAGAATTCGAGCAGGGCAAGTTGCCGCCGATTCTAACGGCCCTTTTGGTATCCAATCCGGGCCTCAGCGACGAGGCGGACAACCTGGTGCTGGAAGTTGTACAGCACCTGGGCGACAGCGTCGTCAGAACGATCGCCATGGACCTCACCGACGGTCTCGTTCGCGGCATGAACGTGAAGGATACCGGCAAGCCGATCATGATGCCCGTGGGCGAGAAGGTTCTCGGCCGCATCATGAACGTCGTGGGCAGGCCCGTTGATGGTCTCGGACCGATCCCCAGCGACAAGGCTCTTCCCATCCACCGTTTGGCTCCCGCTTTCACCGAGCAGGACACCTCGGTTAAGGTTCTCGAAACCGGCGTTAAAGTTATCGACCTGCTCGTACCCTTCCCCCGTGGCGGTAAGATGGGCATGTTCGGCGGCGCGGGCGTGGGCAAGACCGTTGTTATGATGGAAATGGTCCATAACATCGCCATGCACCATGGCGGTATCTCCGTGTTCGCGGGCGTTGGCGAGAGAACCCGTGAAGGTAACGACCTTTACCTGGAAATGAAGGAATCGGGCGTTCTTCCTCGTGCAGGCCTTATCTACGGCCAGATGACGGAACCCCCGGGAGCCCGCGCGCGCGTCGCTCTGTCGGCTCTGACGGTTGCAGAGTACTTCCGTGATGTTGAAGGTCAGGACGTTCTTATCTTCATCGACAACATCTTCCGGTTTACTCAGGCCGGCGCCGAAGTTTCCGCGCTTCTCGGCCGCATGCCTTCCGCCGTTGGTTACCAGCCTACTCTGGGTACGGACCTTGGCGCGCTCCAGGAACGTATTACCTCCACGACCAAGGGTTCGATCACGTCGGTACAGTGCGTGTACGTGCCCGCCGACGACTTGACCGACCCTGCTCCGGCAACGACGTTCGCTCACCTTGACGGAACCGTCGTTTTGTCCCGTCAGATCGCGGAACTCGGGATTTATCCGGCAGTGGATCCTCTGGACTCCACCTCGAGAATTCTCGACCCGAACGTCCTCGGTGAAGAGCACTACTTCACCGCTCGCCAGGTACAGCAGATTCTGCAGAAGTACAAAGATCTGCAGGACATCATCGCGATCCTCGGTATGGACGAACTTTCGGACGAAGACAAGCTCACGGTGTCCAGGGCCAGAAAGATCCAACGCTTCCTGTCCCAGCCGTTCAACGTGGCTGAAACCTTTACGGGTCTTGCCGGTAAGTACGTCAAGCTGGAAGACACGATCAGAGGCTTCAAGGAAATAGTTGAAGGCAAGCACGACGAGATCCCCGAGCAGGCTTTCTACATGGTTGGCGGAATCGAGGAAGCTGTCGAGAAGGCAAAACAGATGGCTGCTGCAGCAGCATAAGGTTGGTGAACACATATGGCCGGACAAATATTGCTGGAAGTTGTGACCCCTGAAAAGAAGGTGGTGAGCGAGCCGGTGGAAATCGTTGTCGCGCCCGGCGAGCTTGGTGAGTTCGGTGTTCTGCCGAATCACATCCCCTTCTTGACGAAGCTGAGAGTCGGGGAACTAAGGTACAGGACCGGCAATAGCACCCGTTTTGTTGCAGTAATGGGCGGCTATGCCGAGGTCCTTCCGGACCGTGTTACCGTTCTTGCGTCCGCTGCCGAAGAGGCCGGCGACATCGATGTGATGAGAGCCAAGGCTGCGAGGGAAAGGGCGGAGAAACGACTGGCCGAGGCGAAGGACAAGCTTGAATTCGCCCGTGCTCAGGCCGCACTCCAGAGAGCGTTGGCACGGCTCAAGATCTCCGAGAAGACACCCAGGTAACCCATCTATCCCGGATGGCCTGTAGTATACAAAGCCCTCCTCTTTGAGGAGGGCTTTTTTTTGTTTTGAATTCGGTTGAACAAGTATTACATTAGGCTCAGGCAAGGGGGTGTTTTTCCAGAGTATAAAATAAAATGGAATTCAATCGTGCTGTCGGCTTTTGGAAAGGAACGCTTGCATGTGTGGGATCGTTGGTTACATCGGTTCGCAGGACTGTTCGGAGATTCTACTGGAAGGGTTGAAGCGTCTGGAATACCGGGGCTATGACAGCGCCGGGATTGCCGTGTTCGGGCTGGACGGAGGTTTGGAGATAATCAGGTGCCGCGGCAAGATCGCCGCGTTGGAAGACAAGCTGAGGACAAGACCGGTCGCAGGGCAGGTGGGGATCGGTCATACCCGGTGGGCGACGCATGGCAAACCCTCGGAAACCAACGCGCATCCGCATTCCGCCGGGCCGTTCGTGGTCGTTCACAACGGCATAATAGAAAACTACGCCAGTCTGAAAACTGAACTCGAGGGGGAGGGCTTTTTTTTCTCTTCGGAGACGGACACGGAAGTGATCGTCAAGCTTGCGGAGAGGGAGTGGAAGAACGGCAAAGACCATAAGGACGCAATCCTGGAGTCGATCCGGAGGTTGAAGGGGAGTTATGCCCTGGTGTTCTTGAATCAGGATCGACCCGATGAATTGATTGCCGCGCGAAAGGATAGTCCTCTCATCCTTGGGATCGGCGATGGGTGCTATTACGTGGCGTCGGATGTGCCCGCGATACTGCCGTATACGAGAAGGATCGTTTATCTCGAGGACGGCGATATCGTAACGATGACGCGCGATGGGTTCATGATTTCCGACCTGGACGGCACGGAGAGGCTGCGTGAGGTCCACGCGATAGACTGGAACCTGGTCATGGCTGAAAAGGCCGGGTATAAGCATTTCATGCTGAAGGAGATTTTCGAGCAGCCAAGAGCGGTCATCGATACGTTCAGAAGCCACGTGGATCTGAATCGACAGAAGATCGTTCTGGATGAGTTGAACCTCTCGCCGGCCGAGATCGACGGCATAGAGAAAATATTTCTGGTAGCCTGCGGCACGTCTTACCATGCATGCCTGGTGGGGAAGTATATCTTTGAAAGGATGTGCAGGATTCCGGTGGAAGTCGACCTGGCGTCGGAGTTCCGTTACCGTCAGCCGGTCATCAACGGCAGGTCCTTGCTGGTCGTGGTCAGCCAATCCGGGGAGACGGCCGACACCAGGGCCGCGCTGCAGGAATGCATGGAGACGGGCGCCAAGTGCAGGGCAATCGTCAACGTGGTGGGCAGCAGCCTGGCGCGAATGGCCGGCGGGGTGATTTACACGCATGCGGGTCCCGAAATTGGAGTCGCGTCAACGAAAGCCTTCACGACCCAACTCATCGCCCTTTACCTTTTCGGCCTTTACTGGGCTACGGTATCCGGAAGGATGACACAGGATGAAATCGGCCGCTACATACAAGATCTGATGGAACTGCCGCGGAAGATGGAGGAAGTCCTGTCGCGAAGCGAGGAGATCGCGGCATGGGCGAAACGGTTCGTGCATTCGAAGGGCTTTCTCTACCTGGGAAGGGGACTTCTTTACCCGATCGCTTTGGAAGGCGCCTTGAAGCTGAAGGAGATTTCGTACATCCATGCGGAGGGCTACGCGGCGGGAGAGATGAAACACGGCCCGATCGCCCTCATCGATGAGAACATGCCGGTGATGGCGCTGATGCAGCAAGGCCCATTGTACGAGAAGATGCTCAGCAACGTGCAGGAGGTCAAGGCGAGGGAGGGCCAGGTCGTCGCGGTCATTGAAGAGCGGTATGATTCGAAGCTGGGACCTGATGACGCCCAGTTCGTCATTCCGGGGACTTCGGAGTGGCTGGCCCCCGTGCTGTTCAGCGTTCCGATGCAGTTGCTGGCCTACTACATCGCGGTGTTGAGGGGAACGGATGTGGATCAGCCGCGGAACCTTGCGAAAAGTGTAACAGTGGAATAGAGAACGCCATATTTCTATAGAATCAGCTTGACTTGTGTTCTCGTCTCCGTCTAAGATGGTTCTGTAAGTATATGTCGGAGCCTGCGACAATCCGGCTTTTACCGGACGATGGACGGGCTCCGGCGGGTATTCCGGCTGAATGGTGCAAATTGGCTTGAAGGATTTGGTCCGCACTGACATCAGCATATCTCAAGGGATGAGAGCACGCCGCTTAAAGAACTCCATCGGTCCTCAAGGGGCCGCTGGAGAGAGAAATAAAGTGATTTCATAAGGGTTACTTTCATTATCGTCGTTAGATGTTTCTGAGACCGTCAAGGTTTCCCAATGGGAATAGAGTTCGGAGTTCACCGTAACGTATCGATATGCCGGTTTCCTTGCGCACCCTGCGCAATGCCGGGGGTCCGTGATGCAGCATGGGTGGACGCTTGCAGAACGGGGTCGCCTGGAGGCAGGCGCGGTAGAGGCTGCCGCCTGAGGAGACGGTAAGGATAAATTTTCCGGGTGCGATTCAATTGAAGTTCCCGGATACCAGTCAGTGCCCCTGCGGTGTTAGTGATCGAGAGAACGCTCCTGAACCAACACTAACAACCTTGGGTATCCCCTCTTGTTCCGGTGTGCGATTCACTTCGTTGAATCGCCTGAAGGGATAACGGGATTCCCGCCTTGGTCAATCGGTTCTTGACCGACTTTTCGACACGGCACATGGTGGGGGCATTGAAATAAACATACTCCGCACTTCGAGCTTTTGAATTCTCCGTGGCGCGTGTTTCCCATACGCGTCACCCGTTCTGCATTCCGGCGTCTTTTTTCAGTAATCTTATTCCTTTGAGTAAGCCAATTCTGCTTCCGCAAGAATAGAACTCTCCATGGACGGGCGAAGCCCGCCGCGGTGCTCGGTCCGCTCGGGTCTGAGGCGGATTGCTTATTTGACAGGAGACATCGACATAAGAGAGAAGAGGTAGGGGCGCTGCTTTGCATTTTGGCTTTGGGGGTAGGGGCCGGGATTGGCGCATTCGGCTATCGGCAGTGGATTGAAAAAAAGGGCAATGATATTCGCGAGCAGGGCAAGAGCATTATCAACGACGCCCGCAAAGAAGCCGAAACGATCAAGAAGGAAGCGATTCTGCAGGCCAAGGACACGCTCTTCCAGATGAAGGCGGAGTTTGACAAGGAAAGCAAGGAGACCAGGAAAGAGCTTCAGGGGCTGGAGAAGCGGTTGCTGCAGAAAGAGGAGAATCTGGACAAGAAATCCGAGTCCATCGAGAAGCGGGAGACCGCGGTAACGAAACGCGAAAAAATGATCGGCCAGTTGGAGAAGGACCTTGCCGACAAGGAGAAAGAGGCGCAGACGCTGCTGGAAGAGCAGATCAAGAGGCTCGAGAGCCTCTCCGGAATTTCGGCCCAGGAAGCGAAAGATATGTTGGTGGAGGCCATCGAGAATGATGCACGCCATGAGGCCGCACTGCTGGTGAAAAAGATCGAGACCGAAGCGCGGGAGAACGCCGACCGGAAAGCCAAGAACATCATTTCGGTTGCGATTCAGAGGTATGCGGGCGATTACGTTGCGGAGAAGACGGTTTCAGTCGTGAACCTTCCCAACGAAGAGATGAAGGGAAGGATTATCGGCCGGGAAGGCCGGAATATCAGGACGCTCGAAGCCACGACCGGTGTGGATCTGATCATCGACGACACTCCGGAAGCGGTGATTCTTTCGGGATTTAATCCCGTGAGGCGGGAAGTCGCCAGGATGTCCCTGGAGAGACTGATATCCGATGGCCGCATCCATCCCGCCCGGATCGAGGAAATCGTGGAAAAGGTCAATGCGGAGGTGGAAAATGCGATACGCGAGGCGGGGGAGCAGGCTGCCTTCGACCTCGGGGTGCATGGCATCCATCCGGAAATCACCAAGCTTGTCGGGAAGCTGAAATTTCGCACCAGTTACGCGCAGAACGTGCTCCAACATTCCCGTGAAGTGGCCTTTCTCGCCGGAATCATGGCCGCGGAACTGGGGCTGAACGAGAAGCAGGCCAAAAGGGCCGGTCTGCTGCATGACATAGGGAAGGCGGTGGATCACGAGGTGGAGGGTCCCCATGCGATCATCGGCGCGGACCTGGCGAAGAAGTATGGAGAGACTCCGGCGATAATTCACGCAATTGCAGCTCACCATGAAGACGTAATCGCCGAGGATGTGCTCGCTGTGCTCGTGCAGGCCGCGGATGCGCTCTCGGGCGCGAGACCCGGCGCCCGAAAGGAATTGCTGGAAACCTATGTGAAGCGGCTGGAGGACCTGGAGAAGATCGCGTACAGCTTTTCGGGAGTGACGAAAGCCTACGCCATTCAGGCGGGACGGGAACTCAGGATCATCGTGGAGAGCGCTACCGTAAACGATGCCGATGTCGTGCTCTTGAGCAGAGACATAGCCAAGAAGATCGAAAGCGACCTTACGTACCCCGGGCAGATCAAGGTAACGGTCATCAGGGAGATTAGAGCGGTGGAATTCGCGAAGTAGCCGGTGGGCCGGAGGGGGGCGGACCCGGGAACGGGAATGTGAGGTTGCGCGAGTCCAAGTTGGGAGAATATGGAGGGAGCGGGAAGCAGTGGAAAGCGTCTTAAGCACATTGGAAGAAAGAGGATTTGTTGCCCAGGTCACCGACCTGGACGGAGTGAAGGAGTACCTGCAAAAGCCTGCAACGTGTTACATCGGGTTCGACCCCACGGCGGATAGTCTCCACGTGGGGAGCCTGGTGCCGATTCTGGCGCTCGTACACATGCAGCGGTTCGGCCACAGGCCGATTGTGCTGGTTGGCGGAGGCACCGGCCTTGTGGGAGATCCGAGCGGAAAAACGGAAATGCGTAAGCTGCTGAGTATAGAGCAAATACAGGGCAATGCGCGAGCGCTTCAGAATCAGTTGTCGCGGTTCCTGGACTTTTCCGAGGGTAAGGCGGTTTTCCTGAACAATGCCGATTGGCTGGTGGATATCCGCTATATCGATTTCCTGAGGGACATCGGAAGGCATTTCAGCGTCAACAGGATGCTCACGGCGGAAAGCTACAAGCTGAGGCTGGAGACCGGCTTGAGCTTCATAGAATTCAACTACATGCTCTTGCAGGCTTACGATTTTCATTACCTTGCCGAACGATACGACTGCCTGCTCCAGATGGGAGGCAACGACCAATGGGGCAATATCGTGGCGGGGATAGAGTTGATCCGCAGGAAGACGGGAAAGAACGCCTTCGGGACCACGTTCCCCTTGACTACCACCGCCTCGGGAGCAAAGATGGGCAAGACGGCCGCGGGAGCGATCTGGCTCGATGCGGCGAGAACGAGTCCTTTCGAGTTCTACCAGTATTGGGTGAACACGGACGACCTGGATGTGGTTCGGTTTTTGCGCCTTTACACTTTTCTGCCGATGAGTGAAATCGAAGCCGTGGAGGGCCTCGAAGGGCAGGAATTGAATGCGTGCAAGTCCATTCTGGCGTATGAGGTGACGTCCATAGTGCATGGAAGGGAACGGGCTCTGGCCGCCTATGAGGGTGCGGTCAGCGTTTTCGGACGCAGGAATCTTCCCGATGATTTGCTTCCGACGAGTTCCATTCCTCGTAGCGCCGGGGAGGACTTGCAGTCCGTTCCCACGACCGTGATTTCAGCGGACCGACTGGGCGCGGGGATTCCCGCATATGAGTTGTTTTGCGAGACAGGTCTATGCGCGACGAAGAGCGCGGCTCGAAGGCTCATCCAGCAGGGCGGCGCATACGTGAACAGCGACCGCGTGAAGGAGTTTGACGAAAGGATCGGGACCGGGCACCTGACGGACGATGGAATACTCTTGAAGGCCGGCAAGAAGAAGATCCATCGTATTCGCGTCTAGCTCCGTGTTGCGGCGACAGGCGCGGTCTGGAAGCAGACCGCGCCTGTTTTTTGTCTTCGTTCGAAAAAGCTTGACATTTAGAATTCGATTTGATAGACAGTAACTCCTTTCGGGGAACCGTAGGAATGGAATGGCGGGTTAAGCCGAAGGAAATTCTTAAAAAGGTTCTTGACATTCCGAAAAGAGAAGTTAAAATAGAAAGCCTGTTGGGAACAGCAGGCGAGTAACCCGGATGCGAAAGCGACGGGATCTGAGAGCGGCCCGGAAGGGTAAAAGATCTCTTGACTTGAAGAGGGATCGGTGGTACGATAAAAAGCTCGT
>CAYOVG010000008.1:0-50968 GCA_964407285.1 uncultured Syntrophobacteraceae bacterium | reverse complement strand
TGAAGGCGGGCCGCAAGGCCGAAGGCGCTCGCGCCGCCGCATCGCATACCGGCGCCATGGCCGGGTCCGACGCCGTCTTCGACGCCGCTTTCAGGCGGGCGGGTATTCTCAGGGTCTACGATCTCGAGGACCTTTTCAATGCAGTGGAAACGCTCGCCATGATGCCTCAGCCGATCGCGAAGGACCGGCTGGCCATTCTCACAAACGGCGGCGGCCTCGGAGTGCTCGCAACGGATACCCTCATCGAGGAGGGCGGCCGCCTGGCCGTGCTCTCCGCCGATACCGTCGAGCGCCTGAATTCCGTACTTCCACCCACGTGGTCGCACGGCAACCCGGTGGACATCATCGGCGACGCTCCCGGAAGTCGTTATGCCGCCGCGCTCGGGGCGATCCTGGAAGACGAGGGGACCGATGCCGTGCTGGTGATGAACTGCCCCAATGCCGTGGCTTCCAGCGTGAAGGCGGCCGAAGCGGTCGTGGATACCTTGAAGGCCCGGTCGCAAAGGGCGAAATCGCGGATGGTCCTTACGAGTTGGGTAGGGGAGGGGGCCATGGTGGACGCCCGCCGCCTGTTCGAGAAGAATCGGATTCCCACCTACCTCACACCGACGGACGCCATAAAGGGCTTCATGCAGATGGTCCGCTATGCGCGGAACCAGAAGATGCTCATGGAAACGCCCCCCAGCGTTTCGGCGCGGTTCGAGTTCGATGCCGGGTGCGTGCGGAAGATAATCGAGCAGGCCCTGGCCGAGGGCCGGGAGTGGCTGAGCGAGGTGGAGGCCAAATCCGTTCTATCGGCATACGGGATACCGGCGGCGCCCACTTACAAGGCGTCGACCCCGGATGAAGCGGCGGCGATTGCCGCCCGGGTGTGCGACGCGGTGGCGCTCAAGATCCTATCACCCGACATCACCCACAAATCCGATGTGGGAGGAGTGGTCCTGGATCTCGATTCGCCGGAAGCGGTCCGCAAGGCGGCTGCCGAGATGCAGGAAAAAGTGTGCGAGCTATGCCCCGGCGCCAGGATGTGCGGATTCACGGTTCAGCCGATGATCCGGCGTTCCCGTGCTCACGAACTCATAGTGGGCATGGTCGATGACGCGCAGTTCGGACCGGTTATCCTGTTCGGGCATGGCGGCGTGGCGGTGGAAGTCATGCAGGACAAGGCGCTGTCCCTTCCGCCTCTCAACATGCGCCTTGCAGGCGAGTTGATCGGGCGAACCCGCGTGTCCCGGCTTCTCATGGGGTACCGTGGCGCTCCGGCCGCCGACCACGACAGCATCGCCCTGACTCTGGTCAAGGTTTCACAACTGGTTTGCGATATTGCCGAAATTACGGAACTTGACATCAATCCGCTGCTCGCGGACGAATCCGGAGCAGTGGCGCTCGATGCCCGGATACGTGTCGCACAGGCGAAAGGCCCGGCTGCGAAGCGACTCGCCATACGCCCGTATCCGAAGGAACTGGAGGAAACCTTAGCTCTCCCGGATGGCCATACATTTCTCATCCGGCCGGTAAAACCCGAGGACGAACCCTTATACCAGCGGGCTTTCGCCAGGCTCACGCCTGAAGAAATACGCCTGCGCTTCCTCCATCCCATGAGGGAACTCTCTCATGACCTCGCGGCGCGACTCACGCAGATCGATTACGATCGGGAGATGGCCCTGGTGCTCATCGGCAAGGACGAGGCCGGGGAACCCGAACTCATTGGCGGCGTGCGCATCAGCGCGGACGCCAATAACGAACGGGCCGAGTACGCCATCGTTTTGCGGGGAGACATGACGGGACTCGGGCTTGGACCGATGCTCATGCGACGGATCATCGATTATGCCCGGTCGCGCGGCATCAAGGAGATTTTCGGTGAGGTGCTGAGCGAGAACCGGCCCATGCTGAGGCTTTGCCAGGCGTTGGGGTTCGGCATCCGGTTCTGTCCCGACGATCCGGGCGTCGCCACTGTGACGTTGAAGCTGTGAGGGGAGAGCGCCATTTCGTGGGGGTGGTGTGAAAACCACGGAGAGCACGGAGAGCACAGGAATCGGTGGTCGGAACTCGGATGTCGGACTGGAGTTGCATGTCTCCGATATTTGATGGCCGACCTCCGACTTCCGTAAGACGCGTTGCTCGCCGGCAAAGCCTTTCCCGCGAAGTGTTTACCCCTTTCCTTCGCTGTGTTCCGGTCCTATCCTCGCCATAATATACGCGATGCAACCATCGAGGGTAGCGAGTTCGGGATAGTCAAGCTCGGGAATGACTATATTGAACTCCTGCTGGAGCGCTTGAGCGAAGTTCAGAAAATCCACGGAATCGAACTGAAACTGGTCCCGAAGCCTCCGGTTGGGCTCCAGGTCGCCGACCGGCGCCTCCGGCGCGATCCGGCTGATGATGCGAAGCACCCTTTCCTTTATCTGCTGCTTTTGATCCATGATCTGCTCCCCGCTCTTTAAGTGGTCGAAATGGAATGCCCGGCCCGCGATGGACGGCGGATTTTCCATCGCGGTGCGAACGGGGCAAGCATATCATGAACTGCATCTTATCGAAAGCTTCCTGTCTGACGGGGACTTCGGTATTCACTCAATCCACGGCGCTCTGCGCGCCGAAGCTTTGCGGTCCGCGTTTGCCGACGGGGCGTGGAGTCCCCGAAGACCGGGCATCACCATGTTCCGGCCGTTTTCCTTCGCTCTGTAAAGCATTGCGTCCGCTTCCCCCAAAAGGGTTCTTTCGTCCGAATCTTTCTTCCATGACGCCACTCCGAAGCTGGCCGTGACACGTAGCGTGCGGCCTTCTCCCAGGTCGATGACGAGGTTCTCGACCACTTCCCTCAGACGTTCCGCCAGTTCGATGGCCTTGGTCATTCTGGTGTCGGGGAGCACCACCACGAATTCCTCACCGCCGTATCTGGCCACGTAGTCGCTTTTCCGGATGGAGGAGCGTAACGTGCGCGACACTTCCTTGAGCACCCTGTCGCCCGCCTGGTGTCCGTAGGTGTCGTTCACGCTCTTGAAGCGGTCGATATCCACCATGACCACGGAAAGCCCCTTATCGTATCTATCCGCGTTCGCCACGTTGTGACCGATGAGCCTGTCGAACTCGCGCCGGTTGTAGCAGTCGGTCAGAGCGTCGAATGCGGCTTCGTTCCTCAGATGTTCCAGCCTGGCGTAGTGGGAAACGGCTATTCCGAGAGTTTTCACTATGATTTCCATTATGTCCTCGTGGTGACGGAGAATTCTCCTCTCGGGCACGATATAGAGCCTTGCATAGTACCCGGGTCCGCTCATCATGTAGGACATAACGTTGTCACCGTGGAACGCGACGGGTTCGGCAACTTCTTCCGAGCAGTCGTTGAACTTGCAGATATCCATGCCGTCCGGAAGATTGAAATCCTTCTCTATCAGGTTCCGGAGCGCCGCCTCATGGATTTTCGGGTCCACCCAGACTTTGAAACGCTCGCCTTCCTGGATGGCGAACGCGAACAGCCTGTAGTCGAGTATGTCCTTGAGGCACCTGGAGACCGCGGCGAGGATGTCTTCCAGTCCGTTTTGCCGGTTGATCTCCAGAATGTATCGGCTGAGTCTCTCATAATCGATTCTTTTCGCGATCCCCGAGACGAGATGAGCCACCTGCGAGACGTTGTGAGTGATTCTTCCAAGGATGCTTTGCATGGCTGTATCTCCCCTGTTTAAAGTTGCCGCGTCGTTCGCGTTCGCTATACGATAGAGCAACCCATGTGCCAGGTAGCCAAATAGTGTGCTGTCGGGTACTTACGGTAGGATGCGGGGGGAGTGCGCCACCGGACCGGCAAATTTTTCCGTGCCGGGATGTCTTTTTTTCCTCCGCGGATGCGGCGCGGAGCATCAGTCGATTCGAAACCGAGTTCGTGAGGCGTTCGTTGCGTCTGAATGCTTGATGTCACAATGACGGGCATAATTCCAATCAACTCTCACGAGAAAAGTCATGGGGCCCGGCCGTTGAACACAGTCATTGAATACCATATACGACGAAAAGATGTGAGTTGACTCCGGGTTCGACGAACAGTCCGTCGGATGGGAATACTTGTAGACCGGCTTGCTCTTTCCGAGACGCCCGATGATCGCGTAGGTCGTGCCGTACATGATGGCGAAGGTGGCGTAGTAGCCGACAAGGCGGACCGGATGCCGGATAAGGCTCAATCCTGATTGCAGTGACGATTGACTTATCGCACTCTTTGATTTCGGCAAATCAGCCTAACGCTACTCCCGAGCACAACAGCCGGGAAGGGTTTTTGTCGGCATTTGAATGTATTCGTCCGGAGCTTCGGTTTTGTTCTGGATGGCGAAAAAATGGCGTTCGATTTCCTTCAGAACAGCCGCATCATAGTACACCATGCCGCACTCCCGGCAAATCTCGACCGGTGTGTTGGGGACCAGCAGATACTGCCCGGCGTGGCTGTAAAGATATTCAATCCTACGTTCCTCATAGTGGTCACTGCCGCAGAAATTACAGCGCTTCGTCTTCATTGCCTTGTGTCTCCTCGGGTCCACACGGATCGACGAATTTGGGAAGGCCCGGATATATACCGTGATGATCGCCACAAATCAACAGAACCCCTGATTTCCGACATCCTTTCCACGGTCGGCAGTAATGGTTCGTCCCAAAACGCATGAGGCCCGCCGGGTGTGATTGTTCACCCGGCGGGCCTCATTCGTTTCAAGACTTTCACTATGATTCGATCAGGCAGCTTCGCCTGAATGCAGGCGGCTTATCCCTGCGTGTGAGCAACCTGCTCGGCCTCCTCTTCGGTCTCGACCACAGCGATTTCCTTCGCGTATTTTTCCTTAACACGGAGCAGGAAGATCACGAGAGGACGATACGCCAAGTGAGCCCACTTGGCGAACGGCACTTCGAGCACCAGCATCGGGATGGCTACCATCATATGCACCACGTAAAGGATGTAGGTCGTAAGAGGCCAGTCCAAAATACGGGTGAAGTTGATGAAGATACCGGTCATGGTCGTGAGCTGCAGAAGGATCAGGAACATCCAGTCCGTCGGATGGGAATACTTGTAGACCGGCTTGCTCTTTCTGAGACGCCCGATGATCGCGTAGGTCGTGCCGTACATGATGGCGAAGGTGGCGTAGTAGCCGACAAGGCGGATCGGATGCCAGATCGAATATTCCGGCCATCCGCGCTGGAACTTGAGGCTCTCGACGCCGAGGCCGTTGATCAGGACGACTACCATCAGGAACACGGATGCGTAGCCGGTCATGATCATCAGGTGGACGAACCACTGCATCCTGTCCGTACACTGGCCGAAACGCTTCTGGGTCACCACGTGAATGAGAAGTTCCTTGATTTCGCTCAGGTACATCTTCAGCGGTATCTTGGTGAGCATGTCGCCCATGATGAACTTGATGCAACGGGCCACGTTGGTCAAGAGCAGGAACGACAGGATAGCCGCCATGCCGAGGTCGGCGATTTCGATGCTGTGAGCCGGCCACAAGGAGTTGATGTCCGCATGCTCCCAGTTGGGGGTACGCGTGTTGAAGACAAGCAGACCGAGGCCGACGAGAAGCGCGACAACCGTAATGGCCGCGATCTCGAACTTCTCGGACGTATAGAACTTGCGTGAAAAACCCGTCCAGTCATAGAGCGACGTCAGGTAGCGGCGCATGACCATCATGGTTTCGCCGGGGTCGGCGCCTCTGGGGCATTTTGACGAACAGTCGCCGCAGTAGTAGCAAAGCCACGGCTCGGGGGACGTCAGGATTTTGTCCTTGAGCCCCATCTGGGCATAGCGGACGAACCTGCGCGGAAACGGATTCTCCGGTGTGGAAAGAGGACATATCGCCGTGCAATTTCCACAGTTGTAGCACTTGTTAGCGGTCTCGAGACCGAACTCCTTCAATTCTTTTGAAAGATTGGGATCAACTTTAATACTCATTCTTCCTGCCTCCCAATTGCGGGGTAGAAATTCCTCTTATACTTAAACCGCATCCTCTTCGATCTCCCGAGGAGGCGAAAGCATGGGGGAAGGCGACCCATGATGGCCGGCGGTACCACCCGGCGCCACCCCGACTCGCCTTCCCCCTTCTCATTTCGTCCCCCTGAAAACCTGCTAGTAGCCTTTGTACGGGTTGGGACCAACTTCCTCGAGCCGTGCGGCGAAATCGTCGATGATGGCGGGAAGCTTGTCGTAATCAGTGATGGAAACCGTCTCGAACCGCACGCGGTCCGACTCCAGGGCCAGGCGGTCCAGGGTTTCCTTGACCTTGCTCAACCGGATGTTGGCAAGCTCGCTGCCCTTGACGAAGTGGCACTGGTAGTTTTCGCCGTGCTGGCATGCGAGGATGAGGATGCCGTCGATGCCCTTGGACAGAGCGTCGGCGATCCACACCAGGTTCATGGACCCGAGGCAGCGCAACGGAATGGTGCGGATCCACGGGTTGTAGGTCATGCGGCGCAAACCGGCCATGTCGAGCGCCGGGTAAGCGTCGTTTTCGCAAGCGAGAACGATGATCCGGGGTTTCTCTTCATCTTCCTCGGGAACTTCGACGTTCTTGATCATGTCGCCGATCATCGGGACCGAGTAGTTCTTGAAGGAGATGATGCGCTCGGGACAGGCGCCCATACACACGCTGCAACGACGGCACCGGGTGGGCTGGGGCAGCGGATTGCCCTTCTCGTCCTCGTTGATCGCGCCGAACGGACATTCCTCCGTACAACGCTTACACTGCGTACAGCGCTGCATGAAGAACTCGGGATAGCTCGCGTCTCCGGCGCGCGGATGAACCGCCCTGCCGCTGGTGGTGAGCGCGACGCACTGGAGGGCCTTGAGGGCCGCGCCGGTGGCGTCTTCCTTCGCCGTATCGATACCCATGGTGCGGCGCACGCAACCGGCCGCGTAGATGCCGGTACGCCTGGTTTCATACGGGAAGCAGATGAAGTGGGAATCCGGGAACCCGTAGCGCAGACCCGGAAGTTCCGGACCCTGGCGATACTGCAGGTTCAGCAGATCGGACTTGAGGATGGCGTCGGAGGGAACTTCGCTTTCCGCCTCGCCTTCCTTCTTCGCCACTGCCTTCACGTCTTCGCCGAATGCGGTTCTCGGAACCATACCGGTGGCCAATACCACGAGGTCCAGATCTTCGAGGCGCAGCTTCTCGCCCAGCAGTTCGTCCTCGGCTTCAACGACGAGGCCGGCGCCGTTGGTGATGACTTCGGGCGCCTGGCTCCGGATGAAGTAAACCTTCTCTTCCTGGGCCTTCCGGTAGAAGTCCTCAGCCTGGCCCGGAGTACGCAATTCCTTGTAGACGACATACACGTCGGATTCGGGATCCTGGGCCTTTACCTGGCAGGCCTGCTTCAGGGCCGTGATACAGCAGATCGAGGAGCAGTAGGGCAGGTGATTGGGATCACGCTGTCCGGCGCACTGCAGGAAAGCTACCTTGCGGGCTTCCGCGCCGTCGCTGGGACGGGTGATCTTGCCGGTCTTGGCCATTTCCTCGAACATCACGTTGGTGATGACGTTGGGGGAAGCGCCGAACCCGAGCTTTGCATCGAGCTTCTTGGGATCGTAGGGTTCCCACCCGGCCGCCAGGACCACCGCGCCGATCTTATGCTGCTTGGCCGCGGCGCCCTGCTTGATGGAAGCTTCGAAAACGCACGGACCGCCCGCGAGGCTTTCAATCTTGGCGTTGGTGTAAACCTTGACCTTGGGATTGTTGGAAACGGCTTCGACCAGTTGCTCGACATCGTTGTCCTCGATGCTCTGGAAGGGGAACGTGGCGGTCCGGGCAACACCCTTCTGGAACCCGCCCAGCGCGTCCGACTTCTCCACGAGAACCGCATTGCTGCCGGCCTTTGCAACTTCGAGCGCGGCCGTCATGCCGGCGATGCCGCCGCCGACCACCAGGATGTCCTTGGCCAGTTCCTGCTCGGGCTTATAGGGCTCGGGAAGCTCCATCTTGGCGACCTTGATCGCCGTCATGCGAACGTAGTCCTCGGCCATCATCTGCGTATCTTCATCGTTGGGCTTCTGGACCCAGACAACTTGCTCGCGGAGGTTGACGCGCTCGACGATGCAACCGTCGAAGTTGAACCTGTCGTACATGACACGGGGCGAACAACCCGCGATAACTATGGTATTGACGCCTTCCTTGGCGATGTCGTCCTTGATGACGGCGACGCCTTCTTCAGAACAAAAGGCGGGATTACTTTTGCAGACGGGAATTTTCCCTTCCTTGGCAGCTACCTTACTGAGCTGCTCTATATCGAGAGCCTCCCCAAGGCCACATCCTGTGCATACATAAAAGGCCGCTTTCTTTTCCATTTATTTACCTCCTCGCGACGGATTGAATGGCCTTCAGAGCCGCTGAAGTGCCGTCCTGAACAGATTCTGATACTCCAAAGGGGCTCCGCACACAACCGGCGGCGCAAATACCCGGCGTGGCGTCCTGTGAAGTGACAAATCCGTAGTTGTCGTAGGGAACCTGCGTCGGGATGGGCGATTCGGCTGTGGTGGGCTGCATACCGGTAGCCAGTACAGCCAGATCCACGGGGATTTCGTGCAGCTTGCCGGTCATGGTGTTTTCGACCCGGAGGATAAGGTTCTTGGTTTCGTCGTCCTGGGCGATCTGAGCCACTTTGCCCTTGAAGAACGTGATGTTCTCGTCGGCTTTCACCTTCGTGTAGAAGTCTTCGAGCCTGTCGGTGGCGCGGATGTCGATGTAGCAGATGTAAACCCTGGAATTGGGATACTGCTCGCGTACGTACGTGGCCTGCTTCATCGACGCCAGGCAGCAGATGCCCGAACAGTAGGGCAGGTGGTTCTCGTCGCGGGAGCCGGCGCACTGGATGAATGCCACTGTTCCGGGTTCCTTCCCGTCGGACGGACGGACGATCTTGCCCTGGGTGGGTCCGTTCCAGGACGCAAGACGTTCCATCATTACGTTGGTGATGACATTGGGATACTGCTTGAAACCGTAGGTTTCGAGCTTGGTGGCGTCATAAGGCTGCCAGCCGGTGGCCCATACGACGGCGCCGACTTTGAGTTCGACGGTCTTGGGCTGGGCATCGAGTTCGATGGCGCCGTAGGGGCATGCGTCCTTCACCTTCTGAGCTTCGCCGCTCGCCACGAGGGCGGGGTCCAGCACGTAGCGCATCGGGAAGGCCATGTCGTGAGGCAGATACGCGGCCTTGATCTTATCCATTCCATAGTTGAAAGGATTGTCGATCTCCATGCTGCAGGCTTCGGCGCATTTGCCGCAAACGGTGCAATTTTCGTTCACGTAGCGGGGGTTTATCTTGAGGGTGACATCGAAATTGCCCGTCTCTCCCGAAACCGCCTCCACTTCCGCCATGGTGAAGAAACGGAGGTTCGAATTGGACTTGATCCTGCGAAAGTTCAATTCAAGTCCGCAGTAGGGGGGGCACAGTTTGGGGAAATAATGGCGAAGCTGGGCTACTCTGCCTCCCAGATAGGGGCTCTTCTCGACGAGATAGACCTCATAACCCGCTTCGGCTGCTTCGATCGCGGCGGTGAGTCCGCTCATTCCGCCTCCGACCACCATAATACTTTGTGTTACCGTGTTTGCCATGCTAATCCTCCTCGGCAGATTTTAAATATGCAAAAACCCGAGTCTGGGCGCGACCTCCTTAAAAGAGATCCATAAAATGCAATCGGCAAAAGCCTGAATTTCAAAGGGTCCAGGCAATTCCATGTGCATATATACACAAAGCGAATTGCACAGGCAAACAAAAAAGATAGTGGAAAAATCGAAAATTTTTCTTTTCTCTTGAAGAAATGGGCTGTGCCTGCTATGCATTGACCGGACGCCGGATGGTGGGCGTTGTGAAAAAAATATCATAGCCGTGCGCTTTGTTCTTGCAAAGCGTCGCCGATTCGCTTATCCTGCCGTTCCGACACGGTTGCGGCATCGGTCCGGTTCATGGCTGCGCGCTTTGGCTTTAGTGGATGGGGAAGGGCTCTCTCGGGGGCCGGCGAAGGAAAGAACGAGAACCGCCTGGTTCGGAGGCGGCGAGAAAAAAATGGAGTGGTTCTTATGGACGACAAGAAGAAACTGATTGAGATGGCGATTAAGGGTGCTTTGTCGTTAGCGGCGATGTTCCCGATTTACATGTTGTTCTACATGACTTTTCCGGCGTCGATTTTTGCTCTGTACGTGATCTCGGCGGGTCTTTTCGCGGCTTTCGCCCCTTGGGACATGTTGAAGAAAAAGTTCCTTTCCTGAGCCTCTCGGGAAGATATCATAATCGATGGCGGGCGCACGGGAAAACGGGCGATTTTCCCGTGCGCCCGGCGCTCCCGGTTCCTCCCCGCATCCTCCTTGTTCTCCGGTCCGTCGCCCGCCCGGTTCGACTGCCCGGCGGCGCATGCCCAAAATTGTCATCCCGCGTGCCGAAATAGAATCGTTTTCCACGAAAAGCACGAAAGAACACCGGAAGAGAGTCCGTTTCTCCGTCGTATCCCGTCGCGCTCTTCCCGGACCGCGGCGATCGGATGCTATTGCCCCGTTATTATTGGAGTGGTATGAATAATGCTACTCAAACCCGATAATACAAATAGTCGGATTCATGCAATGGACGGGAGTCCCGACACCCGCGGAGAATCGGCCGAGGGGCGATTGAAGGGGCGAGAACGTGAGGGGATATAAAGGATAATGCTGGAGAGAAAGCGCATAGGGGTCGTCATTCCCGCCTTCAACGAGGAAAAGCTCATCGGGAGCGTGATCGAAACGATGCCCGAATTTGTTGACCGCATGTATGTCGTGGATGACTGCAGCAAGGACCATACGTGCGACTATGTCCGAGTGCTCCGGGAAACGGACGGGCACAAGCAACGCCTCGAACTCATAGAACACGACATAAACCTGGGAGTCGGCGCCGCCATAGTCACCGGGTACAGGAAGGCTGTCGAGGACGGGATGGATGTGGTGGCCGTCATGGCGGGCGATGCGCAGATGGATCCGACGGAGCTCGAAAGAGTGGTGGGACCGGTGGTGCGTGGCGAAGCCGACTACGTCAAAGGCAACAGGCTCTTTACCGGCGAGGCGTGGAGACTGATCCCGAGGTACCGCTATCTCGGCAATGCTTTCCTGTCCCTGCTGACCAAGGTGGCGTCCGGCTACTGGCACGTCGCGGATTCCCAAACGGGGTATACGGCCATTTCCGCCGATGCCTTGCGTCTTCTCCCGCTCCATAGTCTCTACCCCCGCTACGGCTATCCCAACCATCTGCTGGTGATGCTCAACATCTACGACCAGCGCGTGAAGGATGTGCCGGTGCGTCCCGTGTACAACATCGGAGAGCAGTCCGGGATACGGCTGCGCAAGGTTGTGCCTCGGCTCTCCTGGCTTCTTACGAAGTGCTTTTTCTGGAGGATGAAGGAGAAGTACGTGATCCGCGACTTTCATCCCCTGGTCTTCTTCTATCTCCTGGGACTCACCCTGTTCCCGTCGGGCCTTCTGACCGGCTTCGCCCTGGTTTGCTACCGCCTGGCGGTGGGACACGTGGCCCCGACCAGCGCCCTCTTCGCCGTGTTCATGTTCGTATCCGGTCTGCAGTTTTTGCTTTTCGCGATGTGGTTCGACATGGAATATAATAAGGAATTAAAAGTGCGTTGAGGAACGGGGAGCGCGGGTCGGCGATCGGAGAGCGTGAACCGGTCGCCGGACGCGGTTCGGGTTTTTCTCCGAACGGGTAGATTCAATAACGAACCGACAATCTCAATCGGACAAAACACCGTCGCAGGTACGGCCGCAATGCGCATACTCGTCGATATCTCGCATCCGTCGCACGTCCACTTCTTTCGGAACGCCATTGCCCTGTGGCGGGACCACGGGCATGAATTGCATATCATATCCCGCAGGAAGGACATCATCCTCGAGCTCCTCAGCGGCTACGGCCTGTCCAATACGTGCCTGAGCACGGCGGGGAAGGGCATGCCGGGGCTTCTCCGCGAGCTGTTCCTGCACAACGGCAGGCTCTACCGCGAAGCCCGCGCCTTCCAACCCGACATCATGCTCCAGGTGGGGGGCATCTTCGTGAGCCACGTGGGCTTTGCGTTGCGTATACCGGCCGTCGCCTTCACCGACACCGAGATGGACAGGCTCTGCAATGCCGTCACTTTTCCCGTTGCCGACGCGGTGGTTACGCCCTCCTGCTATAATGGGCCGGCGCCTCCCGCACGCCACTATCTCTATCCCGGGTACCACGAACTGGCCTACCTGCATCCGAACCGCTTCACCCCCGACCCCGCCGTCCTGCGCAGCCTGGGGCTCGAACCGGGAGAGCGGTTCTTCATCGTGCGGTTCGTCTCCTGGGGGGCGGCCCACGACGTGGGGGAGTCGGGTTTCGAACGATCGGCCAGGATCGAAATGGTGCGCGAGCTTTCCGGGCGCGGTCGGGTTTTCATCACGAGCGAGGGGGAGCTTCCCGATGTCCTGGAGAAGTACCGGTATCCCATGAAGCCCGAAATGATCCATCATGCCCTGGCCTTTGCCGGGCTTTTCATCGGGGAGAGTTCCACGATGGCTTCCGAGGCGGCCGTGCTCGGCGTGCCCGCGATCTTTGTATCGACGAGCCCTCGCGGTTACACGACGGAACTGGAACGGGTCTACGGGATGGCCTTCACGTTCAGCCACAAGCGGCAGGGGGAAGCGCTGGAGAAGATGCGCGAACTGCTGGCGATGGACGATCTCCGTGAAGTCTGGGCGGAGAAGCGAAAGAAGCTGCTTGCGGACAAGATCGACGTGACGGACTGGCTGGTCCGGCTGGTGGAGGAGTATCCCGGCTCGCTGAAGACCCTGTGCCTGCGGCCGGCGGACATCAAACGGAGTGCGTGATCCATGACGGACTATCGGCCCGGTAACCGGTCCGGGGGACATGAGCGCGGCGGCGGGCGCGGACGCCCGGCGGTTGAGGGAGACCGCCGTACGGCTCCCGAATGCGAGTTGAAATCCGGGGACGGAAGAGATGCGGAGGGCGGAAAGGCGGGCGTCGCCGGCGGGATCGTCTTCGATCCGGCTCGGGAGAGCCGGCGCAACACCGTCACCAGGCGACTGGCGATCAATGTCGGCTTCAAGTGCAATTTCCGGTGCAGGTTCTGCTACTACCTCGACCACATAAATACCGGAAACACCCGGGACCTGGATACGGAGGAAGTGAAGCGGCGCCTGCGCGTGGGACGGTCTTGGGGAAAGACGGCCATCGACTTCACGGGAGGCGAACCCACCATGCGAAGGGACCTCCCGGAACTCATCGCCTACGCCCGGAGCATCGGGTACGAGACCGCGTGCATCATCACCAACGGCTGGGTGATCGGTGGTCCGGGCGCGGCGCCCGGTTCCGGTCCGGGTTCGCGATCCGGTTTCGATTCCGGCCCCAAACCGGGCCGGTCGGGACAGGCGTATTTCGACGGGCTCGTCGATGCGGGCCTTGGCGACATCCTCATGTCCCTGCACGGTCCCGATGCGAAGACGCACGACATGCTGACCCGCAGGGCCGGTTCGTTCGACCGTCTGCTGAAGGCCGCGGAGAGGGCGTCCCGGAAAGCGGGCGTGACGCTCAGGTTCAACCACGTCATCTGCGAACACAACTACCGTGATGTCGAGCGCACGGCGGATATCATGGCTTCGTTCGGCCCCGCGGCCATGAACTTCATCCTCTTCCAGCCCACCAGCGACGCCTGCAATGCCGAGAGCGGAGTCCGGTTCCGCAGCTACGGGCAAGTGACCCCGCACGTGGTGAAGGCCATCGAGAAGCACCGGGCGGCCGTGCCCCATATAAACGTCCGGGACATCCCGTTCTGCCTCCTGAAGGGATATGAGCCGCACGTCAAGACCCTGTGCCAGCTCCAGTACGAAAAGGTCGAATGGGACTACTGCCTGGACGTTATTTTCAAGAAAGGGTGGCCCTTCTACCTGGGGGGACTGGCGCTGGGAACGGCCCTTTGCCTCGACAATCCTTATTTCCGCGCCGCCGACCTCGACAACAGGATTCATGTGGCCATACAGCGGGCCCGCATCCACCGGGCGCGAAAGAAGAGTCCCCCGTGCCGCCGGTGTGCGCTCACGCACATCTGCGACGGGATAGTCAAGGACTATGCGCGCGGAAACGGAGGCGAGGAGCTTGTCCCGTACGAAGGCGGGCGCATCGCCAATCCGACGTACTTCATGGCGAGGGACGAAATCGAATGAGCGCGATGAGCGGGGAGGGGGTTCAGCCGGGGCCGCGAGCGGCGGCGGGAAGTGGCGGCCTGCTGACCATAGCCGTTCCCGCCTGCAACCGGCGTGAGGAACTGGCCCGGTGCCTGCGGAGCTGCGAGGAGCGGGCCCCCGGATGCGGGGTGCTCGTGCTCGACGACGGCAGCACGGACGGCACCGCGTCGATGCTGGAGCGGGAGTTTCCCCATGTGGCCCGCGTGCGGTTCGAAACCAACAGGGGGCCGGCCGCGGCGAGGAACGCGGCGTTCGAGGCCGCAGTGGCGAGTACGCCTTACGTGGCTTTTCTCGACTCCGACGTGGTGCTCGCTCCCGGCTGGTATGAGGCCGTCCTCGGGGCGCTCGCGCCCGACACGGTCCTGGCGGGATGCGTGGAGCAGCCGGACGGGACGGTCGAACACGGGCCGCGGCGGACCATGCCCTGGGGGGGCAGTCTTCCCTGCTCTCCGGAGCGCGCCAACGTGGCCAGCAGCGCGAACATGGTCGTTCCCGTGGGGCCGGCCAGGGCCATTGGCGGGTTTTTCGAGGGGCTCGACATCTACTTCGAGGATTCCTTCTTCTGCATTACCGCTCTGCGGGCCGGGTACAAGGTGCGGTACGTGGACGGCGCGAGAGTGGTTCACTACCACGATTCGCGGCTGCACCCCGCGAGAAAGCGCCGGTTCATCCGGAACCGGAGCTTCGCCATGACCGGTTCCTCCGGACGGCCCCTTGTCATGGCTGTGCTGCAGATGGCCGTAACCGCCGTCGATGCGGCGGGGGCGCTTTGTGCGGGCAGACGGGACGTGGCGAGGGCGTGCATGGCGGGATTGGTGGAGGGTTTGCGGGATTCGGTGGCGGCGAGAGGCGCGATGTCGCGATTCAGGGGATTGTGGCGGGATTTGTCGTGAAGCGGCGCGATTATGGCGCGTTTGTGTTTTGGACCGGTAAGCGTTCCCCTGGAGTTTTGTGAGCGGTACAGCGAGATTTCGGTCTCTGCCGGATATGGCACGGATGCTGCAATCAATAAAAGTCACACAACGAAAGTAACTCTTTCCTCCTCGAAGCCAACTGGTCTGCCCCACCGGTTGGCTTTTTCAATTTTGACAAGCATGATTCACAAAGCTCAGGCGGGGGTGGTGGATGCGCCTCTCCCACGAAATGAATGATTGCGGGCAATGCCGTCTACGGTCCCGCAAGCCATGCCGCGCCGCGGACTCCGCTGGAATCCCCGTGCATGGGCGGGACGAGCCTTGTGTCCACGCGGTCGGAAAAGACGTACCGGCCCCAGAGGCGGGGGACGTTCTCGTACAGGCGCGAAATGTTGGACATGCCTCCTCCCAGGACGATGACGTCGGGGTCGAGGATGTTGATGACGTGCGCCAGGGACCTGGCCATGCGGTCTTCGTAGCGGCGGAGGGCGGCTTCGCAGGCCGCGTCGCCTTGCGCCCGCGGGTGAGAGGCTTGAGACCGAGGAGCTTCGGACCGTGGTTGTGAAGCCCTCGCCGCGATTTCCGCCGGTTCCAGTCGCTCGCCGGTTGCGCGTTCATGGTCGCGGGCCATGCCGGGGCCGGACAGGAACGTTTCGATGCAGCCGTGCTTTCCGCAGTAGCATGACGGTCCGGGGCGCTCTTCGTCGAGGGGCCACGGCAGCGGGTTGTGCCCCCATTCGCCCGCGATGGCGTTCGGGCCGGTGAGCACCCTGCCGTGGACCACCACGCCCGCCCCCGTGCCGGTGCCCACGATGACGCCGAACACCACCGCCGCTCCAGCCCCCGCCCCGTCCACGGCTTCCGAGAGCGCAAAGCAGTTGGCGTCGTTGCTCATGAGGATGGGCCGTTCCAGCATGGATGCCAGGTCCTGCACGACGGGCTTGCCGATAAGACAGACGGAATTGGCGTTCTTCATGAGCCCGGTTGCAGGCGAGACCGCGCCGGGAGCGCCGATCCCGATGCTTCCGCGTTCTCCCAGTTCGGTTTCCGCATCACGGACCAGCCCCGTGACAGCCCGCAGCGTCCCTTCATAGTCCCCCCGCGGAGTCGGAACGCGGCGGCGCAGCAGTTCTCTTCCCGCGTCGTCCAGCGCAATTATCTCGATCTTGGTTCCCCCGAGATCGATTCCCAGTCTGATCATCCTCTGTTCCACCTTAGAAACGATTCATCATTCCATGACGATTGTAACCCATGCAGCTTCGATTTGAATCCGCAATCCGGAAGCGCGGGAGATGACGGTAACGGATTGTGCTGTGAAGATCGCATTCGCTCACGACCGCAACGGCTATTATGCGCACATTGCGAGACGGGTCAAATGAAAAGTCGATCGACGGATCGGGATAAACAGACGAATGCGACATTATTGTCGATTGAATACGCCGATTTGCTATGCTATAGAGACTGCTGCTTCCGACATTTGATTCATCTACCAGATTCAATGAGTAGTGAGCAGTTGGACCTTCGGGACAACTGAGGTGAAGAAACGAAATGCCGTCGCCAGAGGAGGAAAGAATGAGGAAATGTGTGTTTGCCGCTTTCGGGATAGTTTTTCTGTGGGCGCTCGCGTCGTGTTCTCAGCAGGACGACACGCTGAAGATCGGTTTCAACATACCGCTCACGGGGGACCTTCCCAAAATCGGAGAGTGCTCCAGGTATTCCGCGGAGCTTTTCAAGGAGCAGGTGAACGAGGCCGGCGGCGTGAAGGTCGGGGACGAGACCTACAAGCTGGAGTTCATCTACGAGGACAATGAATCGAAGGCGGAATCCGCGACGGCGGCGGCCCTCAAGCTCATCTCCCAGGACAGGGTGCTCGCGATCATAGGGCCGCAGTCCAGCAAGCAGGCCATTCCCGCCGGGGAGGTCTGCAATACCGGCAAGACCCCCATGATATCCCCATGGTCTACGAACCCGGCCACCACGAAAGACAGGCCGTACGTATTTCGCGCGTGCTTCATCGATCAGTTCCAGGGACCCGTGGCGGCCAATTTCGTGACCGAGGAATTCAAGGCGACGAAGGCGGCGGTGCTCTACGATATCGCCAGTGACGCCCCCAAGGGCATAGCCGAATTCTTCAAGCAGGCATTCGAAAAGATACATGGTCCCGGTTCCGTGGTGGCTTTCGAGACCTTTACCACCAAGGATACGGACTTCAGCGCTCAGCTTACTTCGATCGTAAGGTCCGGCGCCGATGTGCTCTTCCTGCCCCAGTACTACAACGAAGTGGCCCTCATTCTCAAGCAGGCCCACGAATTGGGGTGGAATAAGCCCGTTATGGGCAATGACGGCTGGGGCTCCGCGGAGCTTATGAAGCTTTGCGGCAACGATTGCAAAGGCCACTTTTTCGACGCTCACTTCGTGGCGGCCGGCGCCCAGGGGGCCGCGAAGGAATTCACCGACAGGTACAAAGCCCGCTACGGCTACCTGCCCGACGACATTGCCGCCCTGACGTGGGACGCCATCGGCGTATTGGTGCAGGCGATCAAGAACACGGGCGGACTCTCCGGGAATATCGAAAAGGACCGGGAGGCCGTCAGGGCTAAGCTCGCTCAGACCAAAGACTTCGAGGGCATCACGGGCAAGATGAGTTACGCGGGTTCGGGCGACCCCATCAAGTGTATCGTTGTGGTAAGGATCGGCGATACGGGGGAATTTGAGTTCCACAAATCGGTGTGTCCATAGCCGGGAGCGCTCGCGCGCGAGCGAGCGCGACAGCCGGTGATTTTCGATGATCGGAAGACGAAGGATCGGAAGATCGGAAGGCCGGTCCGGTTTCCATAGCCGGCCGGTCCGGCCTCTGCGCCGTTTCGGGGGTGGGTTCCTTGGGTATTGAGATTTTTTTGCAAAACATTCTAAATGCGCTCCAGTGGGGGAGTTTCTACGCCCTTATCGCCCTGGGGTATACGCTGGTCTATGGTGTGCTCCTTCTCATCAACTTCGCCCATGGGGACATTTTCATGGTGGGCGCGTACGCGGGCTTTCTGGCGGCCACGTTCTTCCTGGGGGAGTACGCGCTCAAACCTCCGTTCGGTCTTCCCAATGAAGCCGTATTCGTCCTTGCGATTCTCTTTTCCATGGTCTTCACGGCGCTCGTGGGCGTCACCATCGAACGTGTGGCGTACCGGCCCCTTCGCCGGAAGGGCGTGTCCCGCCTGTACCTGGTGATTACGGCCCTCATGTGCGGACTGCTGCTCGAAAACGGCAACCTGGCGCTTTTCGGCGCGAGCCGCCGCAGCTTTCCCGAGCTCATCGAGAAGTCCGTCTACACATTCGGAGGGCTTACATTCAGCAACGTGAAGCTCATGGTGATCTTTGCGACCGTGCTGATCTTCATTCTGCTGGAGGCCGTCGTCCGAAAGACGAAGCTCGGCATTGCAATGCGCGCGATATCCTACGACCGGATGGCGGTGCCGCTGATGGGAATTCCCGTGGACACGGTGATCGTCTTCACTTTCATCCTGGGATCTTCCTTGGCGGCGGTCGCGGGGGTGCTGTTCATCACCGCCTACCCGGTGCTGGAGCCTTACATGGGGGCGCTGGTGGGCTGGAAGGCCTTTATCGCGGCGGTAATAGGCGGTATCGGCGAAATAAGGGGGGCGATGGTGGGCGGCTTTCTCCTGGGATTTGTCGAGATCTTCGCGGCGGCTGTGTTTCCTTCCACGTTTCGCGACCTGATCGCGTTTTCGCTTCTCCTGGTTTTTCTGTGCTTCAAGCCGACGGGGATCTTCGGAACGGCCAGGGCTGCTAAGATTTGATGGATCGAAGAACGGCGGCGGCGCACCACGGAAGATGGGCGATCAGAAGCGGACCACGAAAAACACGAAAAGACACGAAAGAGGAGAGAACCTGTTTCCGCGTTCTTTCGTGTTTTTCGTGGTCAATGTTCTTTGCGCCTCTCGTGGCGCGCTTTTCGTGGGGTACTTTTCTTGGCTGCAGGGCGAGTCGGCGGTTGCTGCAAAGATGTAGAGTGGAGTTGAGGTCGAAACGGGGTCATGCGTAGATTCATACCTGTAGGGCTCTATGCGCTATTGTGCATCATGATTTTGGTTTTCACCACGTTCGATGTGATCACCTCCTACGTGCAGATCGTGATCATGTTCATCTTTATCAACATTATCCTGGCCTGCTCCCTCAACCTCGTAAACGGCTACATGGGCGAATTCTCGGTGGGGCACGCGGGCTTCATGGCGGTGGGGGCCTATGTCGCGTCGGTCATAAACGTGGCGCTCTTCGTTCCCGGCCAGGATGGAAGCTCCGTGCTTCCTCCATCCGCCGCGCTCTACCTTTTTCCGGTCACGCTGCTGATCGGCGGAGTGGCCGCGGCCCTGTCGGGTCTGATCGTCGCCATCCCGTCTTTCAGGACCCGTGGGGATTACCTGGCCATCATTACGCTTGCGGTGAACTACATCGTGAAGAGCGCCATCGAGAACATCCAGGCGGTCGGAGGCGCCCGCGGGTTCATGGGAATGGGAAAGGTGGTGAACGGGATGCGGGACGTTGCGGACCTTCCCTGGGTGATGATATGGATCTTCATCGCAACGGGTCTTGTCGTCGTCATGCTGAAGAGGTTGGTGCATTCCACGTACGGAAAGGGGATCACGGCCATCCGGGACGATGAAATCGCGGCGGAAATCATGAGCGTCGATACGCGGAGGATGAAGGTGACAGCCTTTATGCTGTCGTCGGGCATGGCGGGGATTGCAGGCGGGCTGTTCGCTCATGTGCTCGGCTACATCAATCCGGGGACGTTCGGCATCCTGAAATCGACGGAGATCATGGTGATGGTGTACCTGGGGGGAATGGGGTCGCTGAGCGGGTCGGTCCTGAGCGCCGTGCTGTTCACGGTGCTGCTGGAGGCGCTTCGTCCCCTGCAGATCCTCAAGTGGATGCTGATTCCGCTCATGCTGATCGTCCTCATGCTCTTTCGTCCCGAAGGCATAATGGGCAACCGGGAGTTGACGGATGTTTTCCCTCGACTTCGCCGTCTCCTTTCCGGTGGGAAAGGGGACGCCGGGTCGGGAGCCAGTTCCGCCGAAGTCTGTTCCGCAAGGGAAGGGCGGCCGTAGATGGTGCTGTTGGAAATAGAAAAACTGACCCATTACTTCGGAGGGCTCCGGGCCGTGAACGATTTCAACCTGAGGGTCGGGGAGGGGGAGCTTCTCGGCCTGATCGGCCCCAACGGAGCGGGGAAGACGACGGTTTTCAACATGGTCAGCGGCTTCTACAGACCGACGGAAGGAAAAATGCGCTTCCTCGGGAACGACATTGCGGGCCGCCGCCCCCACGCGATTACGGCCATGGGAATGGCCAGGACGTTCCAGAACATACGGCTCTGGAACGACCTCTCCGTGTTCGATAACCTGTGCATCTCCCAGCACCATGGCCTCAACCACGGGTTCCTGGATGTCATGTTCGGGACGGCGAAACACCGCGAAAGCGAGGCGCGGGTGAAGAAGACCGCCGGGGACCTGCTGGACATCCTGGGGCTTCGTCAGTACGCCGGGGAGTATCCGCGGAACCTGCCCTACGGACTGCAGCGCCGTGTCGAGATCGGCCGGGCGCTGGCGACGCGTCCGCGGTTGCTGCTCCTCGATGAGCCTGCCGCAGGGATGAACCCCGGCGAGGTGGACGAGTTGATCGGCCTGATCCGGTGGATCAGGACCGAATTCAAGCTGGCGATCTGGCTCATAGAGCATCACATGAAGGTGGTGATGAGCGTCTGCGAGCGCATCAAGGTGCTCGATTTCGGCGAGACCATCGCGGAGGGAGCGCCGGACGAGGTGCGTCGGGACCCGCGGGTGATCAAGGCCTACCTCGGAGATGATGATCTTTCCGGTGACGATAATTTGCCTGTAGACGGTAATCTGCCTGGAGACGACGGTCGGTCCAATGCTGCAAGTTGATGATCTGCACGTTCGGTATGGAAATATCGAGGTCCTCCACGGAGTTTCCCTGCGGGTCGGGGAAGGGGAGATGGTGGCGCTGCTGGGCGCCAACGGGGCCGGGAAGTCTACCACGTTGCTGAGCATCATGCGGATGCCGCCGCCCGAGGGGCCGGTGATGACCGGGGGACGTATTCTCTTCGGAGGCGAGGACCTTGCGGGGGTGGGGCCGCATACGCTGGTGGCCCGCCACGGGATCGGGCTGGTCCCGGAGGGGCGCCATATCTTCGGGAACCTCACGGTTCTCGAGAACCTGAAGATTGCCACGTACGCGCGCAAGGACGTGCAGGGAATCGAACGCGATTACGAGCGTGTGTTCGCTCTTTTCCCGCGTCTTGCGGACCGCAAGGGTCAGCGAGGCGACACCCTGAGCGGCGGGGAGCAGCAGATGCTCGCCATGGGGAGGGCCTTCATGAGCGGCGTCAAATTCATCCTGCTGGACGAACCGTCCATGGGGCTTTCGCCCCTGATGATGCAGCAACTCTTCCGCGTGCTCGAGGAAATCAACCGGGCCGGGACCACGATCCTGGTGGTGGAGCAAAACGCCCACCTGGCGCTCAAGTACGCCGGGCGGGCGTACGTGATGGAGGCGGGGCGCGTCGTCATGGAAGGCGCCGCCCGCGATCTTGCGCGCGACCCGGAAGTGAGGAAGGCGTATTTGGGATAACCTTGCCGTCCTTTCCGTTGTTCCGCCCATTGAGGTGGAAGTCCCGCCATGCAAACTCGAGCGTGGTTCATAGACCCTGAGTTCGAGGTAACGCTCGAGAGGACTCATCGTCATTCCCGCGCAGGCGGGGGCGACCCTGAAGTGTTACCCTGTTTTGAACCATGCCCAAAGTCAGACTGCCTGAAAGCGAACTTCATGGCTTCATGCCGCATGGATGTGCGTGTCCTGATGAAGCATGCTGTTTAGCTCAGCCTTCTTTTTTCCAGGTTTTTCTTTTCCGAAATCGGCTCGAGAACCTTCCCTCCGTCAGTTTGATGGTATAAAGATTGCAAAACATAAAACGGAGCTTGACATATCCATTACGGCAATATAATCTGGCTCCGTTATGAGCAGAAAAATTGCTCGATATCGCATTCCACAAATGGAGAAGAAGTGCTGGGGGATATCATCACGTCCAAAATGCGGATCAAGTTGTTGATGCGGTTTTTTCTGAACCCCGAATCTGCTGCATATTTGCGGGAGCTGGCGACGGAGTTCGGCACTTCGACCAACGGCGTGCGGGAAGAGTTGAAGCAGATGATTCAGTCGAAGCTTCTGAAGAACCGCAAGGAGGGCAGGCAGATCGTCTACCAGGCGAACACGGAGCATCCGCTCTTTCCGGAGCTTCGTTCCATGGTGCAAAAGTCGTTGGGGATGGACCGTATCATGGAGAGCATCCTCAGCCGACTGGGCGACCTGGAGGAGGCCTACCTCATCGATGATTATGCGCTGGGGCGAGATACGGGAATTGTCGACCTGCTGCTGATCGGGAATATCGATATGCACCATCTCAGCGACTTGAGCAGGAAAACAGAGCGCTACATCGGCCGCAAGATACGGTCGTTGGTTCTTAATCAGGAGGAATTCAAGGAATTCCAGCCGAGATTGATGCGGAGACCTCATGTGCTCTTATGGAAAAAGGAGAACTGAATCATTAGTGGTGACGGCTTATTGCTAAGTTGAACAGACGGGTAGGCACGTTATGCGTTATCAGGGTGTACATACGGATCGGGTACTGAAAACGCGGAATTCGTTAGAATGAGAAGTGGGGTTTTATGTTTAGCCGGCAATCAACTATCTATACTCCGGAATCATCGCTCGCCAGACCTTCCAAGATGCTACGTGAGATGATTCAAGATCTTGTCGCCGGGCGTGAGTTGGCATGGCAACTGGCGGTGCGTGACATTCGTGCTCAGTACCGTAGAGCCTTTCTGGGTATTCTGTGGGCTTTCATCTTACCGCTGGCCAACACGATAATCTGGGTTTTCCTCAGTTCTTCCGGGGTCATTGCTGTTGCAGACACTGTGCTGCCCTACCCGCTATATGTTTTCACCGGCACCATTTTGTGGTCGATTTTTCTGGATGCCGTAAATGCGCCGCTACAACAGACTATTGCAGCAAAGGTAATGCTTACCAAACTCAGTTTTCCGCGTGAAGCACTCATTATTTCCGGTGTATATTTGACCCTATTTAATGCAATCATAAAACTTACTGTGCTGCTGGGCGTATTGGCCCTGTTTGGCATTGTCCCTAATCTGAGTATGTGGCTCTTCCCATTCGGGGTTTTGTGGCTTGTCGTCGCCGGCACCGCTGCTGGTCTGTTGGTTACGCCGGTCGGAATGCTGTACGACGACATAGGACGGGCCATGCCGTTGTTTATGCAATTTCTGATGTATGTGACTCCTGTGGTTTTTCCTATGCCCAAGGAGGGGTGGGTCTCAGTGATCTGTATGATTAACCCGTTGACCCCGCTTATTCTTACTACCCGAAACTGGCTCACCGGCGTGCCGCAGGATTTTCCAATTTATTTTATTGTGGTCAATGCTGTGACCATTATCTTGCTCCTGCTAGTATGGATGGTCTACCGCGTTGCCATGCCGATTTTGATAGAGCGTATCGGCGCTTGAACATTCGAGAGCATTATCCCATGCGAGAAACCTTCGTCAAACTAGAAGCTGTCTCAAAGAAATTCTGTAGAAATCTGAGAAGATCTCTTTGGCATGGTGTTCAGGACCTGGGTAAAGAACTTTTCGGTCGTCGCCATGTTGGTAACGGTTGTCTGCGTCCGGAGGAATTTTGGGCTATCAAGGACGTGAGCTTCGAACTTAAGCGTGGCGAATGTTTGGGCTTGATTGGCCGTAACGGCGCCGGTAAGACTACTTTGCTGCGCATGCTCAACGGCCTAATCAAGCCGGATGAAGGCCGGATTGAGATACGAGGCAGAGTTGGAGCGCTGATAGCCTTGGGTGCCGGCTTTAACCCAGTTTTGACAGGACGCGAAAATGTCCATGTGAATGCATCAATATTGGGCCTGAGCAGGCGTGAAATCGACATGAAGATCGAAGAGATCATTGACTTCGCAGAAATTGGAGAATTTATCGATGCACCGGTGCAAAGTTACAGTTCAGGCATGGCTGTGCGACTTGGATTTGCAGTTGCGTCTTCAATTTCCACTGAAGTGTTGTTGCTTGATGAAGTGTTAGCCGTGGGTGACTCTGGATTCAGAGAGAAATGTTATGGTAAAATTGCAGAAATAAAACGAAATGCAGCTACTATAATAGTTAGCCACCATATGCCGCATATCAATCAAATCTGCGATAGAGTAATAGTACTTGATAATGGTCAGGTTGTACATTCAGGCAATGTTGATGAGGGAATACGCTTATACGAAGGATCTGATAACTGTTGTATAAGCTCAAGTAAGTATGGATTTAAGAATGTACATAGCCCCATTACCAATTTCGAAGTAACTCTTTCAAGTAACATGATCCATTATGCTGATAGACTGATATTGACTTTGACGATAACATCTATAGCTACAGTAGAAAATGTTTTGATGAGAGCGGTTTTTACGTCAATTCATGACGATTTAATTGCTGAATATAATTCTGATGCATTGAACGAAAATATATATATAAATAATGGAGATACAGTTATTACAGTGGAAATAGATTCATTGCATTTGAAGTCTGGATATTATCACATTAATTTCATGCTTTACGATGATACTCGTCTGAAATATCTGGTGCATTGTTATAAGGTGTATGGTATTGAGGTTGTCGGGACAATTTCTGTTCCTTCTTTTCTTCTGCTGGGAAGTATAGAAAAATAGGAAATTTGAATGTTGAGCCTGAGAATATTTTATTATTTTAAGAACCATATTTCTTTAATAAAAAATAGAAGAAACAAATCAAGAAAATTAGAGATTGGACCTGGTGAATCTCCATTATTTGGATTTGAAACCGCCAATATAGTATCAACTGGAATTGAAGATTATATTGTTGACGCCACAAACCTAAGTATCTTTAAAGATAATGAGTTTAGCTTAATATATGCAAGCCATTTATTGGAGCATATACCATGGTATAAGACAAAAGAAACACTAATGGAGTGGGTTAGGATTCTAGAGCCGGGAGGACGACTGGAAATATGGGTTCCTGATGGCCTAAAAATATGTCGTGCACTTGTGGACTATGAAGATTCAGGACTAAATTATATTGATAAAGATGGTTGGTATAGGTTTAATAACTCGAAAGATCCAGCCATTTGGGCTTCAGGGCGCCTATTCACATATGGGGACGGTCAGGGCTCAATTAATCACCCAAATTGGCATAGAGCATTATTTACACCTCGACTTTTAAAATTAGTTCTTCAGGAGGTGGGATTGGTCAATATCCAATACCTAGATAGCAGTAACGTTCGTGGGCACGACCATGGATGGATAAATCTAGGAATATGTGGTGAAAAGCCTTATGGGAGATAGGAAGTGGTTCCTTTTAGGTCTTTAGATGATCTAGCTAGTTTATTAACAAGAAAATTGAGCTATATCCCAAAGGATGTTGATATAGTTGTAGGTATTCCTCGCAGTGGGATGATTCCGGCAACAATGATTTCATTGCTACGAAACATTCCACTATTATCATTAGAATCTTTCCTTAGTGGAAACTCTCCAATGGGAGGACAACGTACAGGTTGGGGTACGCCTAAGGGTTCTTCCTCCAATCTTAGGAGAGTTTTAATAGTTGATGATTCCTGTAATAATGGTATAGAAATGGAAAGAGTTAAAGCGCTAGTTGCTTTAACTTTTCCTAATATTTCCTTTCTATATTTTGCTGTTTTCTCTACCACAAAAGGTAGTGACTTTCTTGATATCTTTCTTGAGTTGGTAGAATATCCAAGGCTTTTTGAGTGGAATATCCTTAATCATCCGCTATTGAAAAACGCAAGTACAGACTTGGATGGCGTTTTGTGTACTGATCCATCTCCAGAACAAAACGATGATTCCGTCAACTATGAGAGATTTATTGAAAATGCCCCCCCTCTATTCATTCCCCAATGCACAATCGGAAAGATCATAACTTCGCGTCTTGAAAAGTATCGATCTCAAACAGTAGATTGGCTTGCAAAGAATAACGTTCAGTATAATGAACTCGTAATGCTTAGCGGCTACACCGCGAGTCAGAGAAAAAAACTTGGCCTTCATGGAAGATTTAAAGCAGAAAAATTGCGTGCCTCAGGAAGTCTATTTTACGTGGAAAGCTCCGATGCTCAAGCGAGACAAATAGTCGAACTTTCAGGAATTCAGGTCTATTCAGTCGAGACACGAAGAATGTACTATCCTCTGGAAATCAAGGATAAAGTAATCAACCATAAAACATTTACCTTCAGAAATAGTATTATGCCAAGATTGAACAGATATTATAATTCAGTATTTCACCTGTTACACAAATCTGGCGTCAGGTAGCGTTGAACTCATCTGAAAAAGACGAAATAGAGTGAAAGTTTTTAATTGTATCTTTCTCTTTCTTGGTATGTTGGAAAATAGAAAAGATGGCGCATAAAGAGAATAAAATTGTGTATGTTCTTATTTCTGATGGGAAAGATGTCTATTATGCCATGGCTAGAGTATCACTAGCATCGGTAAGGATAAGTAATCCAAAAGCGGCTATAATCTGGATTACCGATAAATGGACGTATGCAAATATAAAGTCGGCGTCCAGCAATACTCAAATAGATGTAGATGATATAATCTTTATTGATACTCCATCAGGCAATGCTCTATATCGAAGTAGATACATAAAAACGAGTATTTACCGTTACATTGATATGCCGTATCTTTACTTGGATGTTGACACTTTTGTGCGTGACGACTTATCAGACATTTTTTCATCAAATGCCGATATAGTTGGAGCGACGAACCATTCAATGGATAATCTCGAAGAACAAATATGTAATCATGATCGCAATATAATGGAGTATATGCAATGGTGTAGAGGAGATTTTTATCTAAATACGGGCGTCTTATTTTTCAATCATTCCAGGGCTGAAACTGTTTGTAGTCTTTGGCATAAGAGATGGGACGAGTGTTATCATTGCACCGGCAGGCATTATGATCAACCGGCATTTAATGCAGTTCTCAATGAGGTGAATCCTAAGGTTGAAATCTTGTCTCACCGATTCAACGATCAAATCAAAATGAAGGAATATGATAGGAAAATTCCTATAGATTCGGCAATCTGGCATTACTACTCTTCTAATGGTACTGGTGTCGACGACACAATACTGGCATTCGAAGCATTGGTTCAGCGAGTACTTGCTGGTGCAACAATTGATTCTAATACTATTAAAGCTATGGTTGATCGCCGTGATCCCTTACGTCGTGATGATTGGCTTGATGATTTGGTGGCCGGACATGCGGTACGGAGAGGCAGACTCGTTGAATGGGAAAAGGCGTGGTTTATGGGGTACAGAAGTTATGCCCTGAGAGGACTATTTAAGGCGATGGTATACGACATCAGGAAGATGACGAAGTAGTTCGGCGTTGGAGGCATATTGAGAACATTATTATGGCCGCTTTGCACAAGATGAGTTGATCTCTTTCGGTGTGTAACTCGAAATAGGGAGCATATGTCAGTTCTTGTCTAAACCTTACGGTTGATAATACTTATGGCTTTATATGTATAAACGAGTGGCAACGATATGTTTTGGTGGCGCTGATTGGATAAGAGGGTAGTCCTATATGACATTAGGTTTACTGCAAGCGCTTAGTAGAGAGATCCAACTGCAAGCATTCAGGCTTAGACATCTTTGTGACGTCCGGTTTGAGTGCCCGGTATGCGGCTATATTGGACCATTCAGAGCAATTGATCCGGAAACCGGTTTGCGTAAGCATGCACAGTGCCCGCAGTGTGATTCATTAGAAAGGCACCGACTTCAGTATTTGACCGTTCAATACATATTGGAGGATCTGAATGTCTCAGAAATGAGAATGCTTCATTTTGCTCCCGAAGAATCGTTAAGACGCCTTTTCTCTATTAAATTCGGCAAGTATGAAACTGCGGATATCAGTATGGACGGAGTGGATCATAAGGTGGACATTCAAAGTCTTCCATTTTCAGACTCCACCTATGATTTTATCTTTGCTTCTCACGTCTTAGAGCATATTCCGGATGACCGCAAAGCAATTAAAGAAATAAGGCGAATACTAAGACCGAATGGTATTGCTGTTTTGCCGGTACCAGTGGTGTCCATTCAAACAGTTGAGTATTTGGAGCCGAATCCATACGAAGCCAATCATGTACGTGCCCCGGGATTAGACTACTTTGATAGGTACGAACCCTTTTTTTCTGAAGTATCAAAGTTTCGGTCCGATTCGTTTCCCGAAAAATTCCAATTATTTATTTATGAAGATAGAAGTGGGTGGCCGACCGATCACTGCCCTATGCGTTCGCCCATGTGGGGGGAGAGACATTTGGATATCGTTCCGGTATGCTATGCATGAGGTAATAGACTAAACATTATAGCGATTAGATCATCGGCAGCCAGGGGTGAAGCGGGACATGCAGTTATGCAAGCCGCGGCAGATCTCCATGACAAGATCACGCACTCCTTTCTTGAAGATTCGGATGGTCTCCTTCACGATGCGGCGCTGCTTGATGCTGCTGTTGACATGCTCGATACGGACCCGCGGGCTGAGACCTATCGGTCGGGTTTCTTCCGCCCGGTGCTCAACTGCCGACTCCTTGGCTTTCGCTCCAGCATAACGATCTTTACCCCACTTGGGCTCAAAAGGCAAGGAAGCCGAGACCCTGCAGGAGGATGCCGGCTTCGGGAAGGGGGTACGGGGTGGAATCGGCGATCTTTTTGTTGTGGCGCTTGCCTTCATGCGTGGGACTCAGAAACAGGTAGGCCAAGACGAAGAGCAACCGGTCCTCGGCAGTAGGAAGGGGTAGTTCCTGTAAGTATACTGTGAATGGTTAAAATCCGAACATTTTTGTGCGGTTTCGGCTTTCCAGCCACGACCGGACTGTCAAAACGCAACAGATCGCGGTCGGCAGGCGTAACCGCTCAAGAAAAGGCCAGGTTCTCCCCGTTCACGGTATAGAATAGGCACGCCTCTTTCCGGGTTTTGCGTCGAGGCTCCAGCTGTTCACGCGGAGAAAGAACTGCGTGTTGAGGGAGGTGAGCACAATCCGGTACTCCTCCAACGTCGGACTGGTCAGATCCAGAACCTCCATGGGTGTTGGAATGGTTTCCCTGGTAACCGAGGGAAAGGTATGCATATGACCTTCGTTAAGCTACCTCTAAAAAGGAAGCGAGTAATCTGTATTATAGCGAATGAGAAATCCGCATATTCCGAAACCTTCATTCGATCTCATGTTGAACATCTACCGGCCGTGACGCATTTGGTCTACGGGAGGCATATCTGCGGCCTGCCCGCTTACTACGGTGATGGCTACAGTATTTTTACCGGAAGTGTGACCACTCGCGTTCTGCAATCTATCGTGCGAAGGATGGCGAGATTGCCGCGCTTCTACTTCGATGAACTGGCGTTTAAACGATTCCTCTTGCGGAGAAAAGTAGATGTCGTGCTGGCGGAATACGGAGTCAATGGTGTTGCCGTAATGAATATATGCATTAATGCGAGGATTCCTCTTATTGTGCATTTCCACGGGTATGACGCGTATATGCAAGACGTGCTTGATGGACCTGGAAAGCTTTACTCGGAGCTATTTAGGAAGGCAGCAGCGATTGTAGTGGTCTCTAAGCATATGGAATGTCAACTCCTGCGCTTAGGAGCGCCTCCCGATAAGCTATACAATAATCCGTATGGTGTGGATGTGGAATTCTTTCAGCAAGGAAGACCGGAAGAATCGGATATATTGTTTATCAGTGTCGGGCGTTTTGTTGATAAGAAAGCACCTCATCTAACCATTCTTGCCTTTGCGCAAGTTTTGTCGGTTTTTCCTTCGGCAAGACTCCAGATGATAGGAGATGGCATTCTCTTGGAGGTATGTAGAAGCCTCTCTCGATCTCTAGGAATTCAAAATTCTGTTGATTTTCTCGGAGTTCAACCGCAAGAGAAGATTGCAGAGGCAATGAGGCAAGCGCGTGCGTTCGTACAGCACTCAATTAAGACAAGCTATGGAGATTCGGAAGGCACACCGGTCAGTATATTGGAAGCGTCTGCTGTCGGACTTCCTGTGATTAGCACCAGGCATTGTGGAATTGAGGACGTGGTAGTCGACGGAAAAACGGGTTTCCTCGTTGATGAGTACGATATCGATGGAATGGCGCAACGGATGATCGATGTGATCAGAAGCCCGCAGTTAGCTGCTAAGCTCGGAAAGGCCGCCCGAGATCGCGTGGTTATGGAGTTCTCAATGGATAAGAGTATTGAACGACTGTGGGGAATTGTTGAAAGTGGTTTGCGTAAATAGGCTGCAAGAGGTCCTTTGCACTTCTGTTACTGCAGAATGGGCAGCAATTTTGAGGTATCTTTCTGCGATCGTGTTAGATAACAGCGCCACTTTTTACTTTATGAGGAATAGAATAATGTCCATAGAGAAAAATACTTCACTTCCTTTTATCAGTATTGTTATACCTGTTTATAATGGATGCGCCTGTATATCTAGATGTTTAGAATCCTGTCTAAATCAAGTATACCCGGAGTGTAATTATGAAATAATAGTAGTTGATAATGGATCTAAAGATAATACTCTAGAAATTATTAATAAATATCCTGTAATATGTCTTAAAGAAGATAAAATAAAGAGTTCATACGCAGCGCGGAATAAGGGAATAAGAAGCGCTAAAGGAGAGATTATTGCTTTTACTGATTCAGACTGTATAACGGATAAAAATTGGCTAAATAATGCTGTATCTTCATTTGAAGATCCTTACATTGGGTGCGTGGCAGGGGGAATAGAAGGCTATTCATATCGGAATGATGTAGAGCGATACTTGGTGGAAACTAACTGTCTATCCCACGAATATGCTGTTAACCATCTGTTCTTGCCTTATTCACAAACAGCAAATGCATTTTACAGAAGAGATATTTTTGACAAGATAGGATTTTTCGAAAACTGGGTGTCCGGTGGCGATGCGGATTTAGCCTGGAGAATGCAGTTAAAGACTGAATATAAGCTCAAATATGAACCAAAAGCTTTGGTATTCCATGTGCATAGATCAACAGTTATGTTGCTTTTCGAGCAACAGAAGAAATGGGGATATGGAAGCGTTCTACTTTATAATAAGTATAAGACAGATATGAGAGCCAGAACAACGATATCTGCTTTTAATGAATATATCACATTATTTAACTCTGTTATACACAGTATTCCAATTGTTACGAAACGAAGAGATGTATGGGAAATAAAAAAACGCTATCTACATTGTATTCAGCTCATTGGGTACAAAGTGGGACAGGTAAAAGCATCGCTTTTAGAGAGATGCTTCCATATGTAGCTATAAGCTTTGTTAGTATATCAGAATAACGTGAAAGAGTATTCTCTGTTAGGGCTTGTATAATATGTCCAAAAGAATATTGATTTTTTTTCCTGATAATCCTTATCCTCCGAGGTATGGTTCACATAAGCGTTGTCTAATGATGATGAAAGGGTTTTATGACCTAGGGTATGAAGTATCGTTTGCGAGTTCTACATTGAGGTCGTATGGTGAATCATTTAGATTTGAGTTTCCGGTAATCGATAAATACTATATCTATAATGCCACTAAGCTAGACATGAAATTATTGTCTATTCAAAGAAGCTTAGGTAGATGGCTTAATATTAGTACTCAGATAAGTACAGTATCGCATTTGCCTATTAGTATGAATATTTGGTTTGACAGGGTTATATCTCGTTGCTGTCCTGATATAATAATGATGAATTATGTTTATTTTGATGGTATACTTAGGCATAACAAATATGATAAGATAAGGCGTATTATTGATACGCACGACCTTATTACATGTAGCGATAAATTACATAAATTGTTAGAAACATATTTAATAGATAATGAAAAGATGAAATATTCACAGTTGGAAAGTAGCTTTTATGATATACATAAGCTTGATATATTCAATAGTCGTGACTGTGAGTATGAGTTTAGCATTTATGAAAAGTATGATGATACAATAGTTATATCAAAAAGAGAATTTGATTTAGCTAATAGATTTACCAACAAAACAAGCGTTTCTTTTATTCCTATGGTTCACGATCCTTCTTTCATTAATAATTGTTATTCAGGATTTCCAATCCTGCCGATAGGGCCAAACCTATGTAACATTCACGGATACATCTACTTTGTCAATAAAGTTCTTCCGCTGATAAAAAGGAAATCATCATCTTTTGTATTGAAAGTCACAGGATCTACGGCTTTCGGCGTTTCACTTCCGCCCGCCGATGGTGTGTGTTTTGCAGGTTTCTTGCCTAGTCTGCGAGATGTTTACGAGCCATCAGGATTTATGGTATGTCCCGTAACTTTGGGTACCGGGCAACAGGTAAAAATAATCGAATCTATGTCTCACGGTGTTCCTGTAGTAGCGTTAGCTGCCGCGGATAGAGGGGAGATGATCCATCATGGTATAAATGGATTGGTAGCTGATAATGATGAAGAATTCAGCGAACACATAATTCGGCTTTGGAAGGATAGAAATTTGTGCAGGAAATTGGGGGAAAATGCCAGAGAATTTGTTGCAGCTGAGTTTTCTTCGGCAAAATTGGTGGAGTGGTTGGCTGCTTTACTCTAGTCTGGAGGGTGTTATGCACTTTTGACGCCCTTAGGTCATAACTGCCAGGCGCTGTATAGAAAGCAATTCAACGGGATGAAAAATTCAATTTACCTCAGGGACGGAATATCCGGTACGCCTGATGTATGGTGATTTCTATATTTATGAGAGTTTTCTTTAGAGGTTAAAGTTATTCGTTTTTTTGGGGTGCTTAGATCTATTCAGAATTCTGAATTTGGTCATGTACCGTATATGACCACTTGATCATCAGTGGAAAGATGATAGATGAACGAGACAAGTAAGCTAAGGAAAATATGGGGAAAATATGAATATACTTTGATAACTGGATATGGAATTGATATAGGATGTGGAGACGATCCAATTTTGGCTACTGTTAAGCGTTTTGATATGGAAGATGGGGATGCAAACAGAATAGGGAACTACATTAATGGAGAGTTTGACTTCGTTTTTTCCTCGCATTGTCTCGAGCACCTATTTAACCCAAAGGAGTCTCTTAAAGAATGGTGGAATCTTGTAAGACCTGGAGGTCACCTGATATTCATTGTTCCGGATGAGGATCTATATGAACAAGGATATTGGCCAAGTTTATTTAACAGTGACCATAAATGGACATTTACTATTTCGAAGCATAGTAGCTGGTCTCCAGTATCGATCAATATTATGGAGATAATTGCTGATCTTGATAAATGTGAGGTTGTGCAAATTGTACTACAGGATAATAATTACGATAGAAGTTTATTAAGACATGCTTTTTATGATAGGGCTATAGTGTTAAGTGCTATAAAGCTATACTCTAAAGTTGTTAGTATCATCAATAAGTATAGTATCGTGCAATGTAAATCAATTGTTGATTTTATTTTCAACAGACTATTAGGAATACCATTAGACCAGACAATGGGGAATGGAATGGCTCAGATTCAGACTATCCTCAGAAAGGCCTCTGATGGCTAAATCTACAAAATTGGAAAGTAATATATTTTATACTATTTTAATGATGCTAGTTCGAGTATTTAAAGGATTTATTTGGATAGTTAAGGATTTAATCTATCTTGTGGAAATCAAGGGTCGAGAAGATAGAGCCGTATCAAAGATTCTACTTATTCGACTCGATGCTATTGGTGATTTTATTCTATGGAGCGATTCGGCTCGCGAGATACGAGAGTCTTATCCAGTGGAAAATTATAAGATCACTTTGCTCGGTAATCAGTTATGGGCCGATTTCGCTGAGCACTTACCATGGTTTGATAGTGTTTGGCCGCTGGATAAAGTGCAGTTCTTGGAAAGCCGTATATACAGAACAAGCATATTAAACAAAATTCGCGAAGCCGGATTTGATATCGTCATTCATACAACGTTTTCGAGGGAATTTATTTTAGGGGACTATATAGTATGGCTTTCTGGAGCAAAGATCAGGATTGGATCATACGGTGATCACTCCAATATCAAGTACTGGCATAAGAAGATAGGCGATCGTTGGTATACGGACCTGATCTCCGTTGCTTTAGAGCCGAAAATGGAACTGCTAAGGAATGCGGAGTTTATGAGAGGGCTAGGTTCAACCGGGTTTTCCGCCAGGCTTCCGGAATTGCCTAATGGATATTCCAGCCCCTATCGGACAGGTGAACAAGAGTATTATGTCCTGTTCCCCGGGGCCGGATGGACCGGGAGACAATGGCCCCTTGAAAGATTCAGCCAAGTAGCCGAGAAAATGTATAATTTAACGTCCCTTACGGGGATTGTCTGTGGGAGTAGTTCTGAACGAGAGTTGGGAGAATCCCTGATACGAAGTACCGCTGCGCCTCTTGAAAATCTGGCTGGAGAAACCACTCTGCTGGATTTGGTAAGCATTATTGGAGATTCGAGGATTGTAATAGCTAACGAAACCTGTGCAATACACATCGCCGCCGCAGTCTCGGTACCTTCGGTTTGCATATTGGGTGGGGGACATTATGGACGTTTCGTGCCGTACCAACTGGAAGTCGATCCTCGGGGGCGACCACTACCGTTTGCAGTGACACGATCCATGGATTGTTTTGGTTGTAACTGGAATTGCATTTACCAGATAGCCGAGAATCAACCAGTACCGTGTATAGCCTGCATAACGGTCGATTCCGTCTGGGGTGCTATTCTGGGACTTCTGCGAAAGACAACTTCGTAAGATCGTACCGATTCCGCTTCGTAGAGTCGCTTTTCCAACGTTCCTACTGGACATGGCTGAAGAGCGAATGCAATTAAGGTAGTATTGGATGAGGCAATTCGGGGTCGAGTCGGCGGAAAAGATCATTTGACGGGATGCGCCAGGAATAAATCAGTAAGACCTGCGGGAGAGAATAATATGGCATTTACTCTCTGAGGAGGACCTGCAATGATATCGGTGATAGTGTATGGCAGGAACGATTCGCATGGATATAACCTTCATAAACGCGCCACCATCAGCCTGAATTGTATAGCCGAGGTACTTAGCCATCCAGGTGATGAGATCATTTTCGTGGACTGTAATACGCCTGACGATATGCCTACTTTTCCGGAAGCCATTCATGATATGCTTACGGATAAGGCCAAGGAACTGCTCCGTATCTTACGGATTCCTCCTGCTATATTCAATAAATACAAAAATGACACTTACCTCAAAGTTCTTGAACCGCTTGCACGAAACGTAGCCATTCGACGTTCTAATCCTGAAAATCGATGGATTCTATCCACAAATACGGATATGGTTTTCATTCCCCGAATCGCCGAGCGGTCACTTTCTGATGTGGTGTCGCAGATCCCGGATGGATTCTATGAGCTACCCCGCTTCGAGGCGCCGGAATCACTTTGGGAGAGTGTTGACCGCAAAGCTCCTCAAGAGATTATGAAGAGTTTTCTCCGGTGGGGAACAACTCTTCATCTTAACGAAGTCGTCATTGCCGAAGCGTACGACCGCTATGACGGTCCCGGCGACTTTCAGTTGGCTCTCCGTAGACAGATGTTTTCAATTCAGGGTTTTGATGAAAGAATTGTGCTCGGATGGCATGTGGATACCAATCTTTGCAAGAGAATGTATATCCTTAATGGATCTACCGACTCTCTGGTTGATCATTTTCTCGCCTACCATTGCGATCACAACCGCCGGACCACTGAGCGTCATGGACCAGGGAGAAAAGAGGACGACCCGTTCCAGTTCATCTTCAATGTGACAGATCCCTGCCTGCCACATCAGGCACAGACATGGGGGCTTCCCGATGAATCCATCGAAGAGATCCGCTTACTGGAAAAATGTGATTGCAGGTACGCACGAGTACTTGAATCCTTACTGCCTGGATTGGCTGTGCCCATGACTGAGGATATGTTGAAAGCCGATGCCTACAACCACGGGTTGCTCTTTGATTTGCATCATGTTCTTCCGTATATAGTCGATCATCTGACTACCTTGTCTCCGTCGGTGGATGTTGCATATGTTGGATGCAATTCCGAGATACTGAAGCTTGTTGGAAAATTCCGCTCCCGATTCGGGCATGCTGGACGGACTTTATACAACAAACGTCTGTTGAATCTTCAGGCCGGTGGTCTTCGGGGAATCTCATTACCCAATCGGTGCGAAGAATCGGGATTCCGATATATGTTTGAAAAGTCATCCATTTTTATCTTTGATTTTGGGATGGCCGGATTTCCGAAGGAAACGAATTCCGTTGGAGTCGAAGTACCGGCGTCGAAAATGATGATGGAATACGCCGGACTTTTGTTTCAAATCTTGCACACGTGCGCTTTACGGGAAAGGGAATCTATTGATAGAGGCTCCTCTCCGCGAAAGTTCATTGTTTTGGGGATTCAGAATACACTATTTGAATGGCCTGTATCTCATCTGCTCGGTATCACTCACACTGCGTACGGGACTCATGTCAGACACGGGTTCGTCCGCAGAGATGTTGCGGAAAAACTGATTTACTATCCTCGGAATAAGACGCTTGCAAGGAATGCGGCCGAGGCATTCAAAGATCAATGGCGTAGACTCTATGTGAGCATCTGCCTGACTATTCATCTTGCCGGCAGTAACGCCTTACCTGGAGTGATCAAAACGGTATTCAGAGATGTAGCCGGATTTACCCTCAGTTTTTTCTCTCGTGACCGTTCTTCTCGAGTTTGAATGAGGTAGACTAAATGAGACTGATGCTTGTGAATGTGCCGTTCCCGTGCAACACGCGCCACAAGAAGGTGTTGCCGCTTGGGTTGCTCTATATAGCTTCCTTTCTGCGCCGGGAGTTGAAGGGATTGGAAGTTGCCGTGGTCGACGGGCAGGTATCCGATATGAGCGAGGACGATGTTTTGCGGTCCGTTCTGCATTGGGAGCCCGACGTTGTCGGATTTGGTTTCTGGACGCTTCAAGCGGAGATGGTCTATCGTATCTCGGACAGGTTGCGGAAGAAGGCTTCAGGGATAAGGATCATTCATGGTGGGGTTCATCCCACCATATTTCCCGAGGAAGCGCTACAGCATTCCGATGTCGTGGTGGTCAGGGAGGGGGAGTTGACCATGCTGGAATTGGTGCGGCGGATGAAAGAAGGTGGCGGCTTCAGCGGTGTTCGGGGTACCGTCCACCGAAATGACGGCACAATCGTATTCGAACAAGCTCGGGAATTCGTCAAGGATTTGGATTCTTTGCCTCTTCCTGCCTGGGACCTGGTCGATATTCGAAAATACGATACCCAGTTCCATATCCACGGCGGACTGCGCTTACCCGTTATTGGTTCCCGTGGTTGCCCGTACAGTTGTTCTTATTGCGGTTCACCTCTCATGTGGGAGCGCCGCGTTCGCTATCGCTCTCCCGAAAGCGTTGTTGGTGAGATCCGTTCGATCAAGGAACAACTTCATATCGACCAGATTCATTTCTGGGATGACAACCTATTCATGAAACGCTCCTACATCGAGAAGCTCCTGAATCTGATGGTGTCCGAAGAACTCAACGTGCGCTGGACGGGCCTGACCCGCGCATCCCATCTCAAGAGAAATGCCGATCTTGTCCCGCTTGCCCGGAAGGCGGGTTGCATAGGAATGGAAATCGGCATCGAATCGGCTAATCCCGAGACGTTTAAACAGATCCACAAGAACGAGGATTTAGAAACACTACTCGAGGTATCGGAAATCCAGAAAGCAAATGGGATGTATCCCATGTTCACGTACATGGCTTTCAATCCCGGCGAGACGATTCATGGATACTACCTCCAGGGCAAGTTCATCGATAGGCTTCACGATGGTTTGCCATGGGCCGATTATTTTCACCCGTTGCCTTTTCCGCTTTACATTGGCCAAATGTGCACGCCTCATCCCGGTACAGCGCTTTATCGTGAAGCGCATAAGTACGGATTCGTCCTGGCGAAGCGTTGGAGTGATTACTATCATCATCGGGTGAATTTCATCCCTGATTCTATGTTGTCCGATGTGCCCGTCAAAAATATGGAAAGGTTGGGAATACGGGAATTTACAATTTTGATTGCTGCCGTGAACGCTGGCATTTATAGCGTGTTTTACAGGAAGAGGCCACACGAGATACTGATGGTTTGCCTTCTGATTATGCATTTGTCACGTGTTATCTTCTCCGAGATCGACGGAACCTCCAGTAACAAAGAGGTCTACAATAGAGTGGCTACAATCCTTTCGATGAACAAAGATGTGGTCTATTCGTACGTACCTCTGATAACACTTGTAATGGCGGAGATGGGATGGATAAAATCGGCAATTTCGCAGAAAGAAGATGTCATACCCAAGGTGATAAAGCATCATTCCTTTAAGAAGTTCAAATACAGGGTCGGACCGGTAGCATTTATTTATATGATCTTCGATGGACTCGTGAATGCTGTGCTGAAGTATGGTTCAGCATCGAACCTCATGCCTAAGAATAGTCGATCTGAACGTTACCGGGGGCATGAGACGTTGAGTAAAGTTCTAGAAAAGTTTCAGCATATTTTACTATCAGCCGTGCTCAGGATTCAGAGTAAGAATAATGTATGATGCCTGTACTAACATTTGACCTTTTCATTTTCAATTCATTCAGACTCCAGGTGGATAGCCCGGCATCCTTTTCCATTGAAAATTCGTAGCGGGAATATAGGGGGATATGATATGTCCAGGATTGCGGTAATTGATGCCTTGTTCAACTGGCCGCCGGACGGCGGAGCACGAACCGACATCAAACAAATAGCCGCCAGACTCTCACTGGACCATCATCTTGCCATGTTTGTTCCTGATTTTACGTGGTTTTTCCCGCGAGGGCGCATTACTGGCGATGTCGGATTCCACGTGAAGAGAATCCCATTCAACCCCGTCAATTTCAACTGGTATTCCCTGTCTAGAAAGTTTAGGAAGCAGGTGGAGGCATTCAAGCCCGATTACGTTCTCGTTGCTGATGCCTGGAATTTAAAGCCGCATCTCGTAAACGCTTTGTCGGACTATCCCGTTTATATAAGGGAGTATGCCTATGAATCATCGTGTTTCAGATTGATTGCCTTTGATGGAACCGGCATGTGTCGGCAGACCTTCATGAGCGACCGCAAGAGATGCCTGCGGTGTGCTATCGGCTGGTTGCTAAATAATCATCCGTTGTGCCATCTGCATGAATTTTTGATATCGGTTGGATTTACAAAGCATTATGTCGACAAGACGCTGAGGGGGCTGATGCAGGCGGAAGGAATAATAGTATATAATGAACTGGCTGCTGCGAGGTTCTCGGGAATTAATGAACGGGTCCATGTGGTGCCCGGAGGCATCGATCCGCAGTTGTTTGAACCGCTGCCGAAGCCTGCTTCGAATGACGAGTGCTGTAGCATCCTGATGGTGGGAAGAGCAGGAGAGTATTCGAAAGGTTTTCACGTACTGCACGAGGCTTGCTGCAAATTGTGGGAGGACGGTTTTCACTTCGACCTCCTTTGTACGGGCGGAAGGAAGGGAGTATGTGGAGAAAAAGTCAGGAACATCGGCTGGCTGCCTCAGGAGAAACTACCCGGTCTGTATGCGCGGTCCGATATTTGTGTAGTACCCTCTATATGGCCGGAGGCTTTCGGGATTGTTGCGCTGGAAGCCATGGCTTGCGGGAAACCGGTAATCGTTTCCAGAGTTGGAGGGCTGCAAAATATCATTAATGACGGCATAGAAGGGTTTGTCGTGGACCCCGGCTCTCCCGAACAACTCAAAGACAGACTGTCTATCCTTCTAAAAGATCCGAAACTGAGAAAGCAAATGGGAGAGGCCGGAAGGAAGCGCGTTCTTGAAAATTATACCTGGGACATCATATATGACAGGTACTATGCGCCCCTATTTGCCTGAATTGGCGGGCAGACTGCATGCGTGTTCACTGCCGATTCATTCCGGTCCATCCGGAGCGATCCGAAAGTCGGCTGGTCCATAGCCAAGCCTTTAACCGCGAGGAAAAGAAAAAGTGAAAATCCTTCTCGCTAACGCCCCCTGGAGCAAACCCGGCTTTTACGGAGTCCGGGCCGGTTCGCGCTGGCCCCATTTCGAGGCGGAGGGTTCGCGGTACATGCCGTTTCCCTTCTTTCTCGCCTATGCGGCCGCGCTGCTCAAAAGGGACGGGTTCGACGTTGTGCTGATCGATGCGATAGCCGAGGGGTTGAGCGAAAGGGAATTCCTGGGCAGGGTTGCGGCTGTTCGCCCCGATGTGGTGCTGTACGAGGTTTCGACGGCGTCCATTGCCGCCGACCTGAATATCGCTGCCGCAACAAAGGAGGCGCTCCGTACTCCCGGTGTCGACGTCCGCATCGTTTTTGCCGGTGCGCACAAAGGGATGTATGAAACAGCGTTTCTCGAAGCTCACGAGGACGTCGACTTCGTTCTCGTCGGGGAATACGAGTTGACTCTGCTTGCACTGGCAAGGAGTATTCGAGAAGATGGTGACCTTGCGAATGTAACCGGCCTGATCTTCAGGAACGGCGACGGCAAGGTGATCAGGAATCCTGCTCGTCCCCTGGAGATGGAACTCGACAAGTTTCCCTGGCCGGCCCGCGAGTATCTTCCCATGGACCGCTACGTGGATACGCCGGGGGGGATTCCGACACCGTCCTTGCAGCTGTGGGCAAGCCGGGGCTGCCCGTTCAATTGCATCTTCTGCGCCTGGCCGCAAATCATATATGGAGGCTCCACGTACCGGGCGCGTTCCCCGAAAGACGTCGTCGATGAATTGGAATACTGCATAAAGGAATACGGCTACAAGTCCTATTACTTCGATGACGACACGTTCAATATCGGCAAGCCTCGTATTATGGCTCTCGCGGGAGAGATTCGAAATCGAAAGATCTGCCTGCCGTGGGCGGTCATGGCTCGCGCCGATACAATGGACGGGGAAATGCTGCTCGCCATGAAGGAGGCAGGCCTTTGCGCCGTGAAGTACGGCGTCGAATCCGGTTCCCAGAAGCTGGTCGGCGCCGCCTGTAAGGGGCTGGACCTGGAGAAGGTGCGAAGTACCGTCCGGTTTACGCGTGAGTTGGGGATCAAGTATCATCTCACCTTTATGTTCGGCCTGCCCGGCGAGACGTGGGAGACGGTCGAGGAAACCGTCGGATTCGCCTTGGAGATGGACCCTGATACGATTCAGTTTTCCATTGCGACCCCGTTTCCCGGGAGCAGATTCTATGAGATGATGGAAGAGAAGGGGTTTCTCCTCTCCAGGGACTTCAGAGAATACGACGGCTACAACAGGGCGGTGATTCGCACGGAGAGCCTGACGGCATCGGACCTCGAGGACGCGCTCCGGTATGCGCAGTCGCGGTTTAACCGCCGGCGCATCCTCAGAGACATACGAACCATGAAGCTGGACTGTCTTATGCGTGGTGCAGCTCATCCACTGAGGTCCCTCCGCCGGTTGAAAGATATTTTTCTCGATCCGACGCCCGAGGGAGTGAACAAGGCAACGAAATAAGCGGCCGGCGGAATAAGCGGCTGGATACGGGGAAAACACGGGAAGGAGCGCCGAATTCGATGGCTGAGGTATCTCTCTACATTCCATGTTACAACGGAGAAAGGTTTATCGCCCGGTGCATCGAGGGCGTCATGCGGCAGACTCATCCGGTGGAGGAGATAATAGTCGTCGATGACGGAAGCGTCGATGGAACCGCTGAAATCGCCTCGCGCTACCCGGTGCGTATCGTACGGCACGGGGTCAACAAGGGGCTGGCGGCCGCGCGAAATACCGGTGTGCGGTCGTCCCGGTGCGATCTCGTGGCTTCGGTGGATGCCGACTGCATACCTCGTCCCGACTGGCTGGAGAAACTCCTGCAAGGCTTTGAAGCCGGCACGACCATGCCTGCCGCCGGGGTAGGGGGGAAGCTGTTGGAACTGAACCGGGAGACTCTTCCGGACCGCTGGAGAACCCTGCACATGCGGCAGCACCATCGCTACACGGTCCCTACCGAGGTCCTTTTCATCTGGGGGCACAGCAATGTCTTCAGAAAATCCGCCCTGGAGCGAGTGGGCCTGTACCGGGAGTCGCTACGCACCAACGCCGAGGATAAGTACATCAACGTGAAACTGGCGTCGGCCGGGTACTCGCTGGTGTACCAGCCGGAAGCCGTAGTCGATCACATGAGAACGGACAGTCTTGCATCCGTCATGGACAATTTCCGCAGATGGTACTTCTTCGGATATCAAAACGATGTCGATTTGACCAACACTGTTCTCAGCATGGCCAAGAATGCCGTGGTCCGCCTCCCATGGCTCCTCATGGAAGACATAAAGGCGCGCCGGCTCGACTGTGCGGCTCTCTCTCTTTTCGTCACCTGCCACAACGTCCTGGCGGACCTGCACTACTTCCTGCGCCATCCCGGCCGGAAGAACCTTTTCGACTCATAGGTCCCATGCCGACTCCCGTATTGACTGCCTCTTTTCTTAACTTACTTTAATATCAGCAGCTTAACGCGCAAAACTGAAAAGAGTGTTTCAACTTTCCGGCCTGTAATGTCCAAGGGACTGGAGGGCGACGCTTTTCTCCGCCCGCATGCCCGGACCACACGAGGTGTCATGATGTTACTACAGGAAACCGAGTCCACACGGGAGCAGATCGGGTCCACATCCGCCGCGTCCGCATCCACGACGACATCCGCGCCCGCGTCCGAAACCGCCCCCGCGCTTTCACCCGCATCCTCACCCCCGCCGCCGGAGCGGAGCTTCATGGCCGGTAGGAAGGTCGTGGTCGTCATGAACAGGAAGGCCGGAGCCCTGTCCGGAAACCCCGGCGTTTTCGATAGAGACCGCATCGCGGGCATCTTCAGGGAGGCCGGCGTGGATGCGGACCTTCGTCTCGCCGCTCCCCCGGAATTTGCCGCCGTCTTGAGGGCCGCAGCCCGCTCCGACGCGGAAGTGCTGATCGTCGGCGGAGGAGACGGCTCCGTAAACACCGCTGTGAGCTACATTCATGGTTCATCCAGGATTCTTGGCGTGTTGCCCCTCGGCACGCTGAACCATTTCTCTCAGAGCCTGGATACGCCGGTGTTCCTCGACGACGCGGTCCGGGCGCTCGTCCGGGGCGCCCCCCGGACGGTGGACATTGGCGAAGTCAACGGCCGGGTCTTCGTCAACAACGCATCCATCGGCATGTATCCCGAAGCCGTACGGAGACGGGAGCGGTACATGGAGCGGCTGGGGTTGAGCAAGTATGCGGCCATGGCCTACGCGCTCCTCAAGCTCATGTGGAAACTGCCGGCGTACAACCTCCTGATTGAAAAGGAAGGCGCCCTGGAATACGTACAAACGCCCTTCCTGTTCCTTGGAAACAACCGCTACGATCCCAGGTTCCCCGCGTACACCAAACGCGAGTCCCTCGAGGATGGAAAACTGTGCGTATTCTATTCCCATGGAATGAAGCGGCTGGGACTGGCGAGCATCGGGATAAGGACCCTCCTGGGGCGGATTCGGGAAGCACCGGAACTTGTCGAGATGGACGCCTCCGAGCTGACCATAAGGAGCCGCCACAGGAAACTCAGGGTCGCCCTGGATGGAGAACTCTACAAGATGAGAACGCCGCTTCACGCCCGTATCCTGCCCGGGGCGCTCAATGTCATCTTTCCCGGCGCCCTTGCCCCGTGACGTGACTGTCGTACGATGAAAGCAATCGCGCACATATCCGACCTCCACTTCGGGACCGTGGTACAGGAAATAGCGGAGGGGCTGCTGGACAGCCTGGCGGACCTCCGGCCCGACCTGGTCGTCGTCAGCGGAGACCTCACCCAGCGGGCGACCGCGGGTCAGTACCGGGAAGCCCGCGCGTTCCTGGACCGCATACCGTTTCCGCAAATCGTCGTGCCCGGCAATCACGACGTGCCCCTCTACGACGTAATCCGCCGTTTCTTCATGCCGCTCGACCGCTACAAGGCGTATATCACCCCCGACCTCTTGCCTTTCCACCAGGACGGGGAAATCGCCGTTCTGGGAATCAGCACCGCGCGGTCGTTCACCTTCAAAAACGGGAGGATATCCATCGAACAGATTCAGACCATCCGCGACCGGTTCTGCGCCGCCCCCCCGGAGGCCTTCAAAGTGCTGGTCACCCACCACCCGTTCGTCGTCCCGCCGGGCCAGGAGGGCGAACCTGCCGTGGGACGCGCCGAAAGACTGTTTCTGCTGGCCGAGGGGTGCAACCCCGATATGGCCCTCGCAGGCCACTTCCATATGAGCTACACGGCGAAGACCCACTCGGTGTACACGACTCAGAAAGGCTCCACTCTGGTGATACAGGCCGGCACCGCCACCTCCCGGCGCACACGCAACGGCGAACACAATGCATATAACTGCATCACCGTCGATAACGGCCGTGTCGAACTCACGGTCCATATGTGGAACGGCTCCAGGTTCACGCCGTACCGCGTCCAGCAATTCGAACGCAGCGCCGGCCTGTGGGGTTGAACCAACCGGCCGATCGGCCGCCCCGCCCGCCTACGGGGCGGGGGAAGGCCTCGCCGTGTTTCCGTATGCGGAAGATCGGATGCAGCGCCCGGGCCGGCGGTTATGCGAAGGCAGCCACCCGCCTCGGCGCTTCATCCCCGGTCGGATGTCCGTAGGCGTCGTCGGGAAAAAAATGCCGGATGGAGGGGGGAGCCTCCATCCGGCGCTGAAGTATGGTGTTTCACACAGGCGTAATCTGAGGGACATTGTATTACATTCGCCATGGAATGAAATACTGTATTCACCCCATCCGAAGGGAGGGTAGTACAGTATTTCGGGTATGGGGTCCATGGCGGTAAATGGGCCAGGAATCAGCGGGACAGCGATTCCCTGGCCCATTGCTCGTCAACGAAACGGCTAACACGCATCCTGCTGCTGAACGGGCTGCTCGTCGAGCTTGTCCACCCGGACGGCGCAGACCTTGTACTCGGGAGTCTTGCTGATGGGGTCCAGCGCCGGGCTGGTCAGAATGTTCGCCGCCGCCTCTTCGTAATGGAGGGGCATGAAGATCATGCCGGGTTTGACCCGGTCCGTTATCATCACTTTGGAAACAATGGACCCTCGACGACTGCTCACACGCACGTACTCGCCGTGAGCGATCCCCATCCGCTCGCCGTCCTCCGGGTTGAGGTCCGTCAGCAATTCGGGCATCTCCCGGTTCAGGGTTTTGCACCGCCTCGTCATGGTAGCCGTGAGGTAATGGGCGTACTCCGTCCCCGTGGTCATCCACATGGGGTATTCCTCATCCGGGACCTCCGCGGGCGGTTTGAATTCGATCGCATGGAAGAGTCCGCGCCCCCGGGTGAACTTCCCGACATGCAGGATGGGCGTTCCCGGATGGTCCGGAGCAGGGCAGGGCCAGCAAATACCCTTTTCCTCGATTCGCGGATAGCTGATACCCCCGAACGGCGGGCTCAGGGACGCCATCTCCCTGTAGATCTCTTCCGACGAGTCGTAGTGCATGGGATAGCCCAGTCGAGTCGACAGTTCCTGAAAAACCTGCCAGTTGAGCTTCCCCGCCATCGGCTCGACGGCTCGGCGCACCCGCTGAACGCGACGCTCCGAATTGGTGAAAGTGCCGTCGCACTCGGCGAATGACGCCCCCGGCAGCACCAGGTTCGCCACCGCCGTCGTCGGAGTCGGGAAAATGTCCAGGCACATCAAGAACTCCGTCGATTCCAGGGCATGTTTCACGTGGTTGGAATCCGGGTCGCTCATCACGGGGTTTTCCCCAAATATGACCATCGCCTTGATCTTGCCGTCGATACAGGCCTGCATCATCTCCATGATGGTGAGCCCGATATTGGGGGAGAGCTTCTTTCCCCAGGCAGTCTCGAATTTTTCCCGGGTTTCCGGCACGGTAACGGCCTGGTAACCGGGATAGAGGTTGGGCAGCCCGCCCATGTCGCAGGCTCCCTGCACGTTGTTCTGTCCGCGCAACGGATTTACGCCCGTGGATGGTCTCCCGATCTGGCCGGTGATCATGGCCAGGTTCGCCAGGCTCTTGACGTTGTCCACCGCCGTCCAGTGCTGGGTGATGCCGAGACAGTAGACGATCGAGCTGTTTTTCGACGTTGCGTAGATCTTCGCCACCTCGATGATGGTCGATGCGTCCACGCCCGTTATCTCGGCCGCCACCTCGGGCGGATACTTCTCGATCATTTCGACGAGGGCATCGAAGTTTTCGCACCGTTCATCGATGAACGATCGATTATGGAGGCCGCTTTTGTGGATGACATGCATCATGCCGTTGAGCAGCGCGACATCGGTCCCGAGTTTGTGCTGGACATGGATGTCGGCCATCCTGGCGATGTGGGTCTTCCTGGGATCGGCCACTATCAGCGTGTTTCCCTTGGCTTTGGCCCGGAACAGGCGCGTCGCCACGATGGGATGGGCAACCGTGGTATTGGAGCCGATGGCGAAAATGCAGTTGGCGTCGATGATTTCGTCGAACGAATTCGTCATGGCGCCGCTTCCGAATGCGAGGGCAAGACCTGCCACCGTGGGACCGTGTCAGAGGCGGGCGCAGTGGTCTACGTTGTTGGTGCCGACGGCCGTGCGGGCCAGCTTCTGGAGCATGTAGTTCTCTTCATTCGTGCAACGGGCCGAAGTAAGAAATCCAATACTGTCCGGACCGTAGGTATCCCTGATCCTGGTAAGCTCCCTGGTGGCGTAGTCCAGACCCTCCTCCCAGCTTGCCTTCCGGAAGGAACCGTTTTCGCGGATGAGGGGCGTTTTCAGCCGGTCTTTGTGCTGGATGAATTCATGGACATTCCAGCCCTTGATACAGAGCTTTCCGCTGTTCGTAGGGCTTGTCTTAGACGGCAGAGTCTTGATGATCTCGCCGTCCAGGACTTCGAGGCACATTCCGCAGCCGCAGGCGCAATAAGGGCATGTTGTGATTACCGACTTATAATCCATGGTAGAAACAGCTCCTCTCAAGTCATGTTCAAGTCACGGTTCAGAGAACGCACCGGCGGGGACGGTCCCGGCGCAACCCGTAAGACGAATAAACGATTTAGGATATTATGTCAAACTAGACATATATGCGAGCACAAAATAATCCCCCTGGCGCGGAGTTGCGCTCGCGCTCGGCTCACGCGCCGTCCGCTTTCCTCGGTATGGATGGTGTTCCTCCGTCGGACCGCGCGCGTAGCTCCGCGGATACAATGGTGGGCAAAGGCGCACCGTCGCCCTCCGCCGGACCGGCATGCATGAGCGCCTACATCCGGGGCGCTCGAGACTCGCCTTCCGAAAGCGCGCTCACCTCCACGGTGTTCCACAGGCAAACGGCCACCGGATGAAAGCCTTTCCGTTGCGCGATTACATCGAGGTGCATCAGGCCGACGGCGGCGACTTCATGCGCTATTTCCGTTCCGGACCGGTCCCTGGAATCCACGGTCAACACGTAGCGCTTGCACCCGAGGCATACCTCGATTTTCTCATGCGCGCGGTCTTCCACGAAATAGATTTCGAAGTCCTCCTGGTTGTCGCTTTCGCAAAAAGGGCAGATGAGACGCGTGAAGCGCCACTCATGACCGCATGATGCGCACCTGAGCCATCTTTGCCCCCCGTCTCCCCGCAGGAAAGCGAACTCGGGCATCGTACCGCAGATGGGGCAGTACCCCTTGACCCAGTTGAGACTTTCGATAAGAGGACTCATCCCTTCGGAAAGCCTCTCGACCAGGGGCCTCGCGACCTGCCCCAGGGCGAAAGAAAGCGCCCGGGGAGTCACGGACGCCGGCAACGGCGAGAGCATCGTCGTTTCGCCCGTTTCCCATTCCGGTCGCGCCGCGATGAAAACCTTGCCCGCGTCGATGGAGCCGTCCATGATCCCGTCGTAAACCGTTTTCAGTCTCGAACGGGGCCTCCTTCGACTTGCCGGTATAGAGAATCGCCCCGGTCGCCTCGTCCCGGACTACGCCCTCTTGCGAATAACCCTGGACGGCGTCCGCGCACGGCGGGTCCAGGCAGTGCCTGCACTGGTCGGAAAAGAAGTACCAGTAGGGCTTTCCGTCTTCACGCCTGCCTTCCGCGAAGCGTACGAGCTTCCATGTGTCGGAGGACAGGTCCTGGGGATTCCGGTAGGTCCCCAACTGCTTCGTTTTTGTTCCGGGAAGGCCGTGCCACTGTTTGCAGGCGACCTGACAGCCGCGGCAGGCCGTGCACCTGGAGGTATTCGACCATTATGGATTTGCCATCAGCCATGTCTTGAGCCCTCCTATACCTTCGTCACGTTCACCATGAAAGCCTTGTATTCGGGCGTCATGGTGTTGCCGTCTCCGACCGTCGGGGTGAGCAGGTTGGCGCTGTCGCCGCAGTCCTTCGGGAACAGCCATCCGTAATTGAAAGTCATGCCGACCTGGTGGACTTCCTGGTCGCCGCACTTGAAGGGGCCGGATGGTCGGAATCGTCAAACGCCGGCCGCACCTCCATCTTCGGACCGGCTGCTCCCGGCGACGGCAGATGCGGCGGAAAAGACGAACCACAGGGGTTTGATAATATATATAGGGAGCTATTTCAATTTGTTAGATTTAGCATAACTGCTAAATCTAGCATAACGACTCCTTGGCGAACTGGTCCGGGTTATTCTTCCGCCTGTTCTCCATCGAAGCTCTTGACGCAGCAGGGGAGCATTTCACGGGCTTTTCTCACAGCTTCCTTTTCCACCTCGTCGAACCACGCCATGTACTTCCCCATGAAGGCTTTACCGGCTTCGGTGAGATGGTAGCCCTCCTTCTTGCTGCCGCCCTGCTCGATCAGCTTGACTCCGAGCAGTTCTTCGCTCTTCTTGATCTTACCCCATGCGGCCCGGTAGGACATGTTCAACTCCTCGGCCGCTTTTCTCAGGGAACCGTACTGGTCGATCTTGGCGAGGAGCATGGCGCGCCCGAGGCCGAAATAGAGACCACCGCCGGTTTCCAGCCACAAATGGAGTCTTACCGTGGGGGTGCTTTCATTGCCGTTCATGGGAAACCTCCGTCGGCATCAATTCAGGGATGTTTGATACTGGACGCTGAAAGCCGGACAGGAGCGACCATTATCCGGCTTCTTTCGTCTATGCTCCGAAAGGACATTTCGGGAACGTACAGGCCTTGCATTCGAGGCAAAATGCCCCGTGTCCCAGCCGGGCGAGTTCCCCGCGAGTAATCGTCACGTCCGCCAGGACTCGCGGCAGGACGAGGTCGAAGCCGGTGATCTTGAAGTAGAGAGCGCACGCCGGAACGCCGATCACCCGCGCCGCGCCGATACGGGCGAGCAGGAGCATCGCTCCCGGTATGATCGGAGCGCCGTGGAGCAGGTCGGTCGCTCCCGCGTCCAGGAGCCCCTGGCGCGTTACGTCGTCCGGGTCCACGGAAAGTCCCGCCGTCGTGACTATGAGGTCGGCTCCGGCTTCCAGCAACTTCTTCACGGCATTCGTTATGGCCTCCCGGTCGTCGGGCACGATGATCGTATCGACCGCGGAGCAGCCGTACCTTTCGACTTTCGACCGGACGATCGGGGCGAATTTGTCCTCGATGAGCCCCTGGAAGACCTCGCTGCCCGTAACGAGAATCCCCACGCTCGCCCGGCGGATGGGGGCGACCCTCAGCAGCGGGCCTTCGCGAAGCACGGCGAGCGCCTTTTCGAATTCATCTCGCGGGAGGTAGAGCGGAATGGCCCTTGTGGCGGCGACGGGGCGCCCTTCCGCAACCGTCGCGCACGTCTTGCGGCTCGCGCACATGACCCCGGGGATCATGTTGAACCTCTCCAGCCGGTCCTCCTCGACAACGAGAAGGCCGTCGCGTCCGGCGCGAAGATTGATCTTTCCCTCCCGCGCGGGCCCCTCATAGACGATACCGTCCCCCGCCATTCCTTCCGCGAACGCCGCCGCCGCTTCGTTTTCGTGGACCCATTCCCCGGAAGCCGCGCTTTCCTCCTCGACGTAGACCCTGTGCCTGCCCATCTGCTGGAGGCGGCACAGGTCGCCCGCCGTGATCACCTGGCCGCGCTTGAACGCCGGACCCTTGGTTTCGCCCGCGACGACCATCGTCATGTCGTGCAGGGCCGTCTTGCCGACCGCTTCCTCCATCGGCACGGCCTTGAGTTCCGGCGTTTTCTCCTTTGCGGCGACGGAACAGATGTCGCCCTCGTACGGGGATTCGCCCCGGCAGCCCCGGCATACCGCGCCGTCGCGCAGGGGGTAGGGTTCGCCGCACAGGACGCAGGTGGTGATCGAACCTCTGCTCTGTTTTCTCAAAAAGCGCGCCTGCACGCGGATGGACTGCAGGCTGCAGATATCCGCTCCGGCCCGGCGCATCTGGGCATTGAGCAGGTCATTATCCTGTTCGGCCTTGGGTTTGAGCTTGTAAAGCCATGCCTTGATTTCCGACCAGTCTTCCAGCTTCCGCGGATCGACGAACACGCGAACGCCTCTTCCTTCATATTTATCGTAGAGGCTGAGCGCAAAGCGGCCGAGGTTGAAGATCTTCAGCCAGCCGTTCCCCACCGTGCACGGCGTGAGGATCTGGACGGCGTCGGGAAGGCAGGACGTGGTTTCGCTGACGGCGTCGAGGAGAACGTCGCCGGGCATGTTCTTCAGCGCCAGGTCGACCATGAATCCGCCCAGGATAAGTCCCGGCGCCGGATGTCCGTGGAAGGTTCTGACGAGATCCAGGTATTCTTCAAAGGTGTAAGAC
>CAYOVG010000007.1:35299-54719 GCA_964407285.1 uncultured Syntrophobacteraceae bacterium | reverse complement strand
CGGCGGCAATCCCGGTCCGTGCCGGCAATCCCGGTCCGGGGAAATCCATTTTCGGGAATCGCCCGGGGAAGGGGAACAAAGCAGCCGCTCAGGCATACCTTGCGGAAAGGTCCGGATTTCAACCGTTCACAGTATCATCCTTCCGGATCTGTTCGGGTGAAATCATCGGCGACATGGAGCCCAGGTCCCGCCACGCCAGGGCGTGGTGGCGGGGCAGGAACAAGGCGCCGCGGGCCATTGCGTCCGTCACCTCGAGCTTTACCTTCAGCGTCCCCCGCGCATGGACGATGGAAACCATGTCCCCGGATGAGAGGTTGAGGCTCGAAGCATCGTCCCGGTGCATCCGGAGGCAGGGGTCGCGTTCCGCCTGCCGTATGGGAGGCGAGCAGGAGGAGAGTTCCTCCGTCCCGAACGTCCATTCGACAAGGTGCAGCCGGAACCCGCCGTCCTTCCGTCGTCCTTCGTCCGCGTCTGCCTCGCTCCCCGCGGCTCCGGCGGAAAAGAGCCCGCGCCGGCTTCCCCGAGGCGCCAGGCGGCCCGCATAGAGGGGCATGCCCGGAATGAACTTGTAGTACGGGTAGACGGGACGGCGGGACTCCTCGCGCTCCAACCGGAGCGCTTCGTCCGTGCGGTCGGGATTGAGCATTTCGAACACCGGGTTTTGACGGGCGAGGATCGTCCAGGGCTCGTCGAGGCCTTCGCCGTTTCCCGAAACGGCGCTACGGAGTTGGGCCAGGAGCGCCCACGCGGCCTGCGGCTCCGCGCCGGGAATGAAGTCCCGGAATACGCGGGGCGGGTGTTCGCCATGAGCGTCCTGCCGGACCGGCATGCCTCCCGAGTAGATGGGATCGGGGTCCTGCGCTCTGCCCTCCTGGTTGATGAAGCACCCCCCGGCCTCGTAGATGGTGGCGGTGGGCACGAGTATGTGGGCCATCGACGCCGTGGCGGACGGCAGGTAGTCCAGCACGACGAGCAGGTCGAGCTTTCGCAGGGCATCCTCGATGCGCCGCCGGTCCGGGAACCGGCCGGCGGGGTCGCTTTCGACCACCACGAGCGCCTTGACGCTCCCGTTTTCGATCGCTTCCAGGATTTCGAGGAAACCGCCGCTCCCGGGGGAAGACAAAAGACCGGCTGCAAAGGCGTCGGCTCCCGGCAGTTCGAAGAAGAGCCCGGCTTTCCCCTTGAGTCCGCGAAGGAGCAGCGCATGATCGGCCGCGAGCGCCGGAGTGGTTTCGAGGACGATGTCCGTGCCGCAGACGATCACCGGGTTCGAGGCGGCCCGGAGCTTCCCGGCCACATTCCGGAGCCGGTCCAGCATGCCCGGCTCCACACCGTCGTAGGCTCCGCGAATGGAATCGTAGAAACGAAGGACATCGCTTTCGAGCGTTTCGGCCGAAGGCGTTTCGGCGGGAGGCGTCGTGGCGTTGCTTCCCTCTCTCCACAGGGCGGCAAGCGAGCCGACGGCCTTCCGCACGTCTTCGTCGGGCATCGCCTCCCGCATGATGATGTTCATAAGCCGGTCGATGTCGCCGACCGGCGCCGCGATGTGTTCGAAGTCGAGAGGAAGCGAAACCGGCCTGGGGTCCACCACCGAAACGAACGCGCCGCGCCGCGCGGCCTGCCGCATGGCGAAGGCGAGCATGGGGGCTTCGTTGACCGGGTCGGCCCCGACCGCCAGGATGAAATCGGCTTTCTCGACATCGCGCATCGAGACGGCCACGCTTTGCTCCAGCCCGGACACCGCCGTTCGGGTCTTGCGTTCCTCCGCCGGGTCCAGGAAGAACACCGGTTCTCGCCATCCTCCGGCCTTCGCCGCATCCTTGAGCATGCCGAGCGTCTCGATGCTGCTCCTGGCGGAACCCAGGCACGCCACGGCGTTTCCGCCCGCGCCGCCGGCAATCCCGCCGAGCCGTTCCGCCGCCGCCGCGAGGGCTTGCGCAGGCGAAGCCTCCCACGAATCGACGACGGCCCGCCGCGGCCGGTCTTCGAGCTTATCGTAGTAGAAGCCGTAGCGCCCGCGGTCGCAGATGAAATACCCGTTGACCGCCTGGTTGTAGTTGGCCTCTATCCGTATCATCTCCCGCAGGTACGCGTTCCCCACGGTTCCGCACCCGAGCGAGCAGTTGATGCAGATGGACGGTCCCCTCTGGAGGTGCCAGCGCCGCACCCTGTTGCGCGACGGCTTGTCGATGAGGACGCCCGTCGGACACAGGTCCACGACGTTCCCGGCGAAGGGGCTCTCCAACCGCCCGTCTTCGGACCGTCCGAAATAGACGCGGTTGGCGATCTGCATCGCGCCGTAGTCGTGGTAGCCCGCAAATTCCTGGTAATAGCGGCTGCAGCGGTAGCACTGGATGCACCGGTTCATCTCGTGGTGGACGAACGGCCCCAGGTCCTGGCTGTGGTACGTTCGCTTCTTCCCCATGTAGCGCCTGTGGCCGTGGCCGCTGGAGACGGTCATGTCCTGGAGGAGGCAGTGCCCGCCCTCGTCGCACACGGGGCAGTCGTGGGGATGGTTCATCATGAGCAGTTCGATGACGAACTTGCGGAACTCCACCGCCTCTTCATCCGTGGTGGACACCACCATGCCGTCCCTGGCGTCGAGCATGCAGCTCATCAGGATGCCTTTGACCGGCCCTTCGACGAACTTCACCGCGCACACGCGGCACGCTCCCACGGACCCCATGCCGGGATGATAGCAGAACCTCGGGATCATGATCCCCAGCCGTTCCGCCGCTTCGATTACCTTGGTCCCCGCCGGTACTTCTATTTCACGGTTGTCTATTATGAGCCTGGGCATAAGTCTCCTCAGCATCTTGCCGTCTGCCGCCGCGCGCCGTCCGCGGCATCGCCCCGGCGGCGGCGCGCCTCAATGGTTGCCGAACGGGCACCCCTTTTGGATGATGTGCTCCCGCACTTCGTGCTCGAATGTGGTGAGGAGGCTGTCGAGGGGGAACGACGCGCCCGGAGCCAGAGCACAGTACGACTTCCACAGGTGTTTGCTCATGCTCGCGAGCATCGGAATGTACTCTTCCCTGCCCTCTCCGCGCTCGATCCGTTCGAGGATGTCCCGGATGTACGGCAGCCCCTCGCGGCACGGGGTACACCAGCCGCAGGATTCCCTGGCGAAGAACTGGATGAGATTGAGCGTGACGCCGACCATGCAGGTCTTGTGATCGAAGATCATGACCGCGGCGGTCCCGAGCCTGTGGCCGACCTTGGACAGGGGATCGAAGTCCATTTCGACGTCGTAGAACTCCGGGGTCATGTATTTCGTGGACGCGCCGCCGGGCATGAAGGCCTTCAGTTCCGACCCGTCGAGCATCCCGCCGCCGACCCCTTCGAGGACCTCGCTGAAGCGCGTGCCGATGGGCAGTTCATAGCACCCCGGCCGCTTCAGCATCCCGCTCAGGCAGAAGAGCTTGGTCCCGCTCCCCCCCTGGCTCCTGGTGGCGGCCAGGTCTTTGAACCAGTCCGGTCCGTTGCGGATGATGTTGGGCACGCAGGAGAGGGTTTCCGTGTTGTGGACGACGGTGGGAAGGCCCCATAGCCCCTTTTCCGTCGCGTAGGGAGGGGGGAGGATCGGGTTCGGCCTCTTGCCCTCGATCGCGTTCAGGAGCGCCGTGCCCTCACCGCAGATGTAGCGTCCGGCGCTACGGTGGACGACTATATCCATGGAAAAATCGGACCCCAGTATGTTCTTCCCGAGGTACCCGGCATCCCCGGCCTCTTCCACCGCCCGCTCGAGAATCCTCGCGCCGGATTCGTAGGAGGGGCGAACGAAGATGTATCCCTTTTCCGCCGACACGCTGTACCCGGCCAGGATCATTCCTTCGATCAACTGGTGCGGGTCCACGTGGATGAGGACGCGGTCCTTGAAGGTTCCGGGCTCCATCTCGTCCGAGTTGGCTATGATAAACCGCGGGAACGGCGACTTCTCGGGCACCATCTGCCATTTCTTCCCGGCCGGAAACCCCGCTCCGCCCCGCCCCCGGAGATTGGCGGCGACCACGGCCTGCATCACTTCATTGGGGGAACGCCTGCCCGCCACCTTCTCCAGACCCTGGTATCCGCCGCTGCGGCGGTATTCGTCCAGGGACGTGGTGCGATTTTCCTTGAAATTTCTTAGCAAGACCTGAGGATACTTTTGCATCACCTGTCCAGTGCAAGGGGAGGTTCCTCCTCCCTCAGTCGTTGAAGAATCCGATCGATTTTCCCGGTGGTCAGCTCGCCGTAAACCCTGCCGTTTATCAGCATGGCCGGAGCGCGGTCGCAGTAGCCGAGGCACGCGGCGGGCAGGACCGTGAACATTCCGTCGGGCGTGGTGCCTCCCGGTTCGACGTCCAGCTTCCTGAGCAGATACTTCATGACGGTTTCATATCCGCAGGCCCAGCAGATGACGCTGTCACAGACATGGATCACGTACTTCCCCACCGGGTCGCGGTAGAGGAAATCGTAGAATGTCGCCAGGCCGTCCAGTTCGAGCGTGCTCAACCCCGTGAGGTCGGACGCTTCCCGAAGCGCCTCGTCCGTAAGGAATCCGTAATGCCTCTGAAGCGCGTACATCACATCCACCGCAAGCTCCCGTGGGTGATGCGCCTTCGCGATATGCTCCCTCAAGCTCTCTTCCAGTTCCCTGGGTATCATGTCCGTATTCTCTACCTGCCTGTCCGGCCGCGATCCTCTCTTCGGCCACCTCGTGATGGAGAAAGACGCCGGTTATCCGATGCCGCGTATCCGCCTGAAGATCTCCCGGTATTTCGCCGTCATTCCGGCAAAGGCGGGAATCCGGGTCTATTGCGGAGCGACGCCCGGACTACTGCTTCTACTGGAATGGCTGCGATGGAACGGGAATACCGGTAAACTTGTAGTGATGAACTTACCATACGGTAGTGCGGGGCGCAATTGTCAATTGAAGCCGTGATATTCATAAAGCCCGCGTCGGCAGGCATGGCGGTATTGCTAACTTCCATCCATATATGAAATCAGCGGAGAAACGCCCGTATCGCACAGATGCCGCTCCCGTTCCGTCAAGGGCTTCGCCTGCGAAGCCCATCGGTGATTTCCGGCGCACTTGTTTCACCCCCAGAAACTTATCACTGGCATGGTATTTGTCAAGCAGAGGCAGGGCCGGCTCGAGGCAAGGGAAGGGCATGGCGTGGCCGAACCGGGAATGCTTTATGTTTCATCCGCGGATAACGCGGTCGTTCGCAGATTGTTTTCACCGGGCGGTCGAGATCGGGTTCACCCTATTCGAATCTGCGCTTATCTGCGTCGTCCGCGGATGGATTTCACGCTCGATGTCGATAGTATTCGAGTGGCGTATGGATGCTTTACAGGGACCAGGGGAAGGGCCGCGCCTCGAAGGGAGGAAGGGCGGGCGATTCGGTCCCGAGGCGGCAAGGATCGAGAGTCACGCGACAACTCTCAATGACGGCCCGCGTAGACGCCGCACGGCCGCGCCTCATCGATGCGCAGTCCTTCCCGAGCGGGCTTGCTCACCAGGTCTGTAGCGTTGACGACAGGGACCGGTTCGTCGACATGTTCCATCAGCAGCACGTCCATGAGCCGCTTATTCCGGAGCATGGAGAGAATGGAAGCCAGAATGATGCCGATTGCGACCCCAATGAAAATTCCGGCGGCAAACGTCAAACCTATCATGTGTTACACCTCTTTTCGAAAGCTTTTGGTTTGGGATTCAGGTTGGGACTTCCCGGGACTCGACCTGGGTGAAGACATTACTTTCGTCAGCGGTTTCCATGGACGACCACCATCAGTTCAAAGTTAATCCGGTACGGGCTCCGGGGTCAACCATGCAGGCGGCATATACCGTGAAACCTACCGAAGTAATACGCAATACAATGTATTACAATCGTCGCATGAGGAGCGCCACGGATGGAGCGTTTACGTGGTCGAGCATCCGTGCCGGATAGAAGACCTGCCAATGCCGGCCGGCCCCACGCAGGCGGGGGATGCGAGTTACAGACAAACGGTATTGGGGGGCGCGGGGGTAGTAGAGTGGGGTGGGGGGGCGGGCGCGATTATCGCAGCGCCCACCTGGGCGGGTTCTTCCCGTTTTCACGGCGACGGCCGGAGAATGTCCCGAACTCCATGGAACCCGGCCGAAATCCCGGGACGACGCCCCGGATCCTCAATTCCTCTCCAGCAGCACGTCCGGATGCACGCCGTAGTTGTAGCTGCGCATCCGGAAGTAGTTTTCCAGCAGTCCCACGCGATGGTCCACGTAATCGTAGATCTTGATGCGCTCCACGTTGGATGCTCCGTTCTGGTTCAGGTTGCGGATCGCGTAGGCCAGACGGCTGCGGAAGAAGAGCGGCACCGCCAGAAAAATGACCTTCGACGTCAGACCGCGGAAATGGCGCGCGAAATTCTGAGGCGAGACCAGGACCGCCATGGGACGATCCGGCACGCCGGCCGCATCGGTTTGCTCGTCCACGCCGTATTCGTCGCGGTCGCGTCGCGCCTCGGCTCCTTCCTCCTCATCCTCTTCAGGAGGGTTGTACGAAAACACTTCGACTCCACGGCGGGTGAGTTCGAGTTGCAGCGCGTGGTCCTGCTCTTCCCCTCCGGAAAGCACCAGGAGCGGTTCGTTCATCTCCCGGACCTCCGCTTCTATGTCCCGGGCAATGAGCCTTGTCCGGTCCTCATCGCGCATCAGCGCCTGGAGCATTGCCGGATAATCCGCGCGCGAGTGGTACGGGTAGTCGAATTCGGTGGTGCGGGCCACCACGTGTGCGTGGATGATCCCGCGGCCCTCCTTGGCGTCTTTCTCGTTGATGGAGTAGACCACGTCTCCCACGTAATAGTAAATGAACCTCGACAGCCGGTCCCGCCTCTGGGTGGTGTTGGCGAGGCCGAGCATGTAGCGGCAGTCGAACTTGGGAATCAAGCTCGTGAAGACCTTGGAGGGACACCTCTGGCATTCGTCGAGTATAAGCAAACCTATGTGGTCGCGAATTCCCCGCCAGTGCCGTATCATTTCACCGGTGTGGGCGATCGTGATATACTTGCCGGGCCGCACCACCGACTCCGTGATGACGCCCACATCGTCGGATGGAATCTGAAGAAAGTTCGCGATCTTCGTCAACCAGCCGTCCAGCAGGTCGAGCTTGGGAATGAGTATGAGCGCGGGCTGGCAGCGTTGCGCGAAGACGTAGAGCGCTATGACCGTCTTTCCGCTCTTGTGGCCTCCCACAAGGGTGCCGAAGTCCCGGCCGAGGATGCCTTCCGCCGCCTCCTGCTGGTAGTCCTTCAACTGCCCGTGGAATTCGACGTCCAGGGGAGGTTCTATCAGGCGCCTGCGGTCCGTCAACCGATAGGGCTGCTGAAACTTCTTGCATAGTTCGATCAACTGGTCCAGGAACCCTCTCGGCAGCAGGTAGTGTCTGCTGGTTTTCTGTATGCAATTGATTTGAGGAGAGATATTTCCCAGCCATTCACCCCGGTTGTGCCGCGCCTCATAGTCCGGGTTCGTAAACACCAGCCGCTCATGGATCTTGCGCTCGAGTAGGGGAGAGAGTCCCTGAATGGGTATTTTGATCCATTCCGAAACCAGGATGTTGAGCATCTTTACGTACATTATTCGATTCCACCTTTCATTACCGGCGCCGGGTACAAAATCGCCTTGCCAAACCAGCGAACGCTACCTGGTGTTGTGGGGCCGGCTCGCCATCCCCCGGGGGGAATGAAGAGATCGCGAATCTAAAAATAAGCCAGAGCCTGCCTTGATGAACGATAGATACTTACCGGCAGAAGGATTTCTTACTTACCCGTCCCGAAATTTTTTTGTATTATAGTCACTAGCAGAATAAATGTCTAAATAAAACAAAAAACTAAGGAGTTCCGTAAAAAATGGAGAACCAACCACACGATACGCGCGATATCCTAGGCCGGCTCGCACAGGAATACGGCAGGAAGACCGCCGAACTCGAGGAAGCCCTCGAGGGCTCCACACCGGAACAGGTTTTCGGCCGCCTTCGGGCTCAGGCCGAACGCACCACCGACCGTTTCAGGGCCGCTCAATTCGCTCTGCTCGACCAATTGACCGGGCGGCCGGAGGGCCGTGACGAGGGCGGCGAAGATCCCGTCAAAGCGGCAACCGCCCTTTGCGAGGCCTACGATGAGCTCCGAATCCTCTTCCAGGCCCTTGCCGATCACGCCTGCAAGCACGGAGAAGGGAAAACGGAAGGTTAGTTTTGCGCTTCCGTTTTGAGCAGGAAAAAATACAGGCTTCCTTCCTGCTTCATTCGCCCCGCCGTTGCTTCGGCCGGTTCACCGGTACCGCAGAAGAGGTCCACACGCCCCGGACCTCGAATCGCCCCTCCCGTGTCCTGGTGCAGCACCCACCGTCCGAACCGGTCCCATCCGGTAACCTGTCCGGATGCGTCGAGGCGAGGCTTGTCCGTCTGAATGAATGACAGTCCCCCCTTCGGGTAGCAGGCCGGATCGGTTGCGATCGAGCGGCCCGCGACGAGGGGGACCCCCAGGCTCCCAAGCGGTCCTTCCTCGACCCACCTGAAGAATACGTAACTTTCGTTCCAGCCCAGGACTTCGTCCACCATTTCGGGATGTTCGGTCAGGAAAGTCCTGATGGCCTGCATGGACATGGCTTCGGGCGCAACGAGCCCTCTGTCCTGGAGGTACTTGCCGATACTGCGATAGGGCCGTCCGTTCTTCCCGGCGAATCCCACCCGTCGCGTCCGTCCTCCCGGCAGTTCGATTATTCCGGACCCCTGGATATGGAGGAAGAACGCCGCCACGCGGTCTTTCAGCCAGACCATCCGGCAGTCGCACGACGCCAGTTTGCCCTGACCATCGATTTCGGTCCTGGTGAAATATGGGACAACCCGGCCGCCTTCCACGCGCCCGATGAGGCGTTCGTCCGAGAACCGGTTGGGATCGAATTTTTTCAGCTCGACAGTCAAAAGGTCAGGCGGGACAGTGTATAGAGGATAACGGAAAACCTCGTCGGATTCAAGACGTCCCTCGAGGATGGGTTCATAGTAACCCGTAACCAGTATTTTTCCGGTGGCGGGCGCTCCCAGGCTCCTGTACACGTCGAAGCGGCGGGAGACCGTTTCGCGGTCGAGCCGGCCGCTCCGCAACAGTTCCTTAAAGGCGAGAAGGGACGCCTTCAGCGACTCAACGGAAATCTGTCCGTCTCCGAATGAAAGGGTCTGATTTGCGGGAACGCGCCCGTAGTAGGAGAGGCTCCTCTCCACGGCGTCGAGGAGGGAGCGGGAATCCATGTCGTCCTGGAACGGGGGGATATCTCCGGGAGAGACCCGTTCCAGAATCGGGGGCTTGCCGGGCTGTGGTTCTTCCGGGGGAGCTGAACAGCCCGGCGCAAGGAGAAGGAGGCACAGTATCGAAAGAAGTATTCCGGTCGATTTCGAATTATCGAACATCCGCGGGGGTTCCTCGATTCTTTGTCCATCCGGAGCGGCGCGGATATTCGCGGGCGACCGCCGGCGAGCGGCCTTGAAATCAGTGGTCGCCACGTCGTCATCCGCGCCGGTTGCGGATAGATCCCACCCTGCGATACTACGTCCCCATTTCCCAGGAGTGCAGGTATTTATCCTGTTCGGCCGTTAGGGTATCGATGTCCGTGCCCATGGCCCGGAGTTTCAGCCGGGCGATGTCCTTGTCGATTTCGATGGGCACCCGATAGACTTCGACTTTGAGGGACGAGGCGTTCTTCACCAGGTATTCGGCGCACAGGGCCTGGTTGGCGAAACTCATGTCCATAACGCTCGAGGGATGCCCTTCGGCAGCCGCGAGGTTGATGAGCCGGCCTTCGCCGAGAACGTAGATGTGACGGCCGTCCGGCATGGTGAATTCTTCGACGAACTCCCTGATCTCGCGCCTCGACGTCGCCATTTCGGCCAGGGTTTCGAGGTCCACTTCCACGTTGAAGTGGCCCGAGTTGGAGACGATGGCTCCGTCTTTCATGAGTTCGAAGTGCTCTTTGCGCAGCACGTGAATGTCGCCCGTCAGGGTGCAGAAGATGTCGCCAATGCGAGCCGCCTGAGCCATGGGCATAACCTGGTAGCCGTCCATAACGGCTTCGAGCGCCCTCAGGGGGTCCACTTCGGTGATGATGACCTTCGCGCCCATGCCCGCGGCTCTCATGGCCACTCCGCGGCCGCACCATCCGTAGCCGCTGACGACGAAATTGGAGCCCGCCATGAGCCGGTTCGTCGCGCGGATGATGCCGTCGATCGTGCTTTGCCCGGTGCCGTAGCGATTGTCGAACAGGTGCTTGGTGTCGGCGTCGTTGACGGCGATGATGGGGTAGCGGAGCACGCCCTTCTCGGCCATGCTTCTCAGGCGGATGACGCCGGTCGTGGTCTCCTCGGTCCCCGCGATGATATTCGCGAGCAGTTCCTTGCGGTCCGTGTGGAGGGTGCCGACCAGGTCGGCTCCGTCATCCATGGTGATCTGCGGGGAATGGCCCAGCGAGGCGTGGATGTGTTTGTAGTAGGTGTCCTTGTCTTCACCCTTGATGGCGAACACGGCCATTGCGTCGTGGACGTACAGTGAGGCAGCGACGTCATCCTGGGTGCTCAAGGGGTTCGAGGCGCAAAGGCGTACTTCGGCCCCACCGGCTTTCAAGGTCTGAACGAGATAGGCCGTCTCCGTGGTCACGTGCAGGCACGCCGCTATGCGGACGCCCGCCAGGGGTTTCTCGCGAGCGAAGCGCTCCCGGATGGAACGCAGGACGGGCATGGACTGCGCCGCCCATTCAATTCTCAGTTTCCCCTTTTCCGCCAACCCCTGGTCTTTTACATCAAACTCCATGAGAGAGATCTCCTCGAAATTGCAGCATTATGAACAAAGAAGACAGGAGCGGGCCCCTGTCTTCCGTAGTTTTCCGTATTTTCGGTTTCTTAGAACCCGGCCTTCTCCCGGAGAGCATCGACCATATCGGTCCTCTCCCAGGTGAAGTCGGGATTGTTCCGGCCGAAGTGGCCGTAACTGGCGGTCTTCTTGTATATCGGCCTCAAGAGCTTCAGGTGGTTGATGATGTTCGCCGGTTTGAAGCTGAAGACCTCCCGCACGATCTTTGCGATGCGGTCGGGCGGGATTTTGCTGGTGCCGAAGGAATCGATCATGAGGGAGACCGGTTCCGCGACGCCGATGCTGTAGGCCACCTGGACCTCGACGCGGTCCGCCAGACCCGCGGCCACGATGTTCTTGGCCACATAGCGGGCCATGTAGGAAGCGCTGCGGTCCACCTTGGAGGGGTCCTTCCCGGAGAAGCAGCCGCCGCCGTGGCTTCCCTGGCCGCCGTAGGTGTCGGCGATGATCTTCCTGCCGGTGAGGCCGGTGTCGCCCATGGGACCGCCGACAACGAAGCGCCCGGTGGTGTTGATGTAGAATTTGGTCCTGCCGTCTATCAGGTCGAGGGGAACGGACCTCTTGATGACTTCCTCGATGATGGCTTCACGGATCATTTCATAGGAAACATGAGGCGCATGCTGAGCCGCCACGACGATCGTGTCGATACGCTGGGGCTTGTGGTCGACGTATTCGACCGTCACCTGGCTTTTGCCGTCCGGGCGCAGAAAATCGACCACTCCGGTCTTGCGGGCTTCGGCAAGATTGCGGGTGATGCGATGCGCGTAGTAAATGGGCATCGGCATGAAAACCGGGGTCTCGTTGCATGCGTAGCCGAACATGAGTCCCTGGTCGCCCGCGCCCTGCTCTTCGAACAGGCCTTCGCCCGCGGTTACGCCCTGGGAGATATCCGGAGACTGCTTGTCGATGCTCGTGAGCACCGCACAGGTTTCCCAGTCGAACCCCATGGCCGAATCGTTGTAGCCGATATCCCTGATGGTATGCCGGACTACTTCCGGAATATCTACCCATGCGGATGTCGTAATTTCGCCCGCGATGAAGGCCATGCCCGTGGTGACCAGCGTTTCGCAAGCCACGCGGCAGGATTTGTCCACGGCCATTATTGCGTCCAGAATAGCATCTGAACATTGGTCGGCAACTTTATCCGGATGACCTTCGGTTACGGATTCCGATGTGAACAAGAACGAACTCATCGACATGGTTCATGCCCCTCTTCTGTTGGGTTAGCGTCAGCATCATTCAATAATCAAAAACACTTGCGCAAAGAACGAAAGCCGACAACCGGAGGTCGAAGCCCCAGGCCCCAGTTCCGGCAAATCCCGGCTTACAATACGCGATCCTGTTCCCAGACTCGTTGTTTTCGCCCTTTTCCGTCTTTACTTTCCATTCACCCGCCACTACGCACTTCGGCATGGTTCAAAACAGGTGACGCCTCGGAGTCGCCCCCGCGCAAGCGGGGGGGCCGGCAAACCTCAAGAAGTTCGGATTCCCGCTTTCGCGGGAATGACGGCGAGCCCTCTCGAGCGTCACCTCGAACACATAGTCCATGAACCATGCGCGAACTTCGCGTACTTCGACCCGCGGTCTCCCCGGTTCGCGTCATTCCGAAACCTGGACCGCCCTATTGCCCGGGCCTAGCAGGACGATCTTCGGACGATGCGCGGCCAGTTCCGGCGACTCGTCATAGTTCGCGTACGTCGCTATGATGATGATGTCGCCCCTGGCTCCCATCCGGGCCGCCGCGCCGTTGAGGCAAATCTCTCCGCTGCCGGGCGGGCCTTCTATTGCATAAGTGTCGAACCGCGCGCCGTTGGAGACATTATATACCTTTATCTGCTCGAATTCCAAAATATCCGCCGCCCGCATCAATTCCACATCGATGGTGAGGCTTCCCTCGTAATCCAGATTGGCGTCCGTGACCCTGGCCCTGTGGATCTTCGACTTGAGTAATATCCGCTGCATTGTTCGCTCCTCGAGATTCCGAAACGTGGTGATGGTGAGGTAATCCGGTTGTTTGACAGGCCTCAAGCCGGGCTATCGAAGCCCGGAGGGCATAGGATGCAGTTGTCGATGAGCCGCGTTACGCCCACATATGCGGCCAAAGCCAGCAATGTGGGTCCCTCCACGGCTACGACGCCATCCAGGGTTTCCGGATTGCGCAGTTCGGCATAATCGATCCGAACCCCTCCTCCTGTTTCCAGAATCTCGACCACTTCGGCCAGTATCCTGCCGCCTCGCTTTTCTCCTCCCGCCACCGACTTCCGGGCACCTTCGAGCGCCAGGCTGAGGCGCAAAGCATCCTTGCGCTGCTCCGGGCTCAAATAGGTATTGCGGCTGCTCATCGCCAGGCCGTCCGGCTCCCGCACGATGGGATGCCCGATGATCTCGATGTCCATATTCAAATCGCGTACCATACGACGGATCACGGCCAGTTGCTGGAAATCTTTTTCCCCGAAAACGGCCGCATGGGGCTTCACTATATTGAAGAGCTTGGCTACCACGGTCGTAACGCCCCGAAAGTGGGTAGGCCTGCTCTTACCGCAAAGAAAGCGGCTGATTTCAGTAACTTCGACGAACGTCTGACAGCCGGGCGGATACATTTCCGCGGCCCCGGGCACAAAGGCGACATCGACTCCCACGCCTTCGGCAAGGCGGCGGTCACGATCAAGATCCCGGGGATATTTCTCCAGGTCCTCTCCGGCGCCGAACTGCGTGGGATTGACAAAAATGCTGATCACAACGACATCGCCCGCCTCCCGGGCCCTGCGCATGAGGGCCAGGTGCCCCTCGTGCAGGTAGCCCATGGTGGGAACCAGGACGATCCTCTTTCCCTGCTCACGCCAGGTTTGAGCTTGCTGCTGCATCTCGCCGGCACTTTCGATGATGCGCATTCTTTCTCCTTTTCGCCGTCATGCCGCCAGAACGCTAAAAAGCCTTCGAGACCACGGTCCGGAAGGCTTTCCGCATATAGGTCGGCACGATCCATAATCTTCCATCACATTTCAGCTCTTTACGACTATTCCGTCCCGGTCCTGCTTCGGATCCAAGCGGAAAAAAAACACGACTTTTCGAGTGGCTCGTTCAGTATCAGGGTACCCCGCATTTGTCAAGCAATTATGTCTTTGCCATGGAAAATCATTCGCATATGTTTCTTTACCGATATGTAATGGTCGCGTTTGACGCGCCCGAGGCTATTCTCCCTGTTATTTCACCGAATTTCAAGCACAAATTTCATGATCTGCCGAGGGCGGGCGACAAACGCGCGGGGCAGGAAGCCCTGTTCCGCGGGGAGGCGAGCGAGGCCATGGTTCTTAAGATCGTAATGACGAAATCAACGGCGGGAATTCCGGATTGGAGCGCTTTGCGCGGTTACGGTTGAGGCGGTTGCCTGTTGCGCTTCGCCGGCGCCGCGCTTACCGGTTGCGCCGGCATGGATGGAGGCGTCCGGAGTCAATAGTGTTCCGACAGTCCGGTCGCGGCTGAAAGCCGCTCCCACAAAACGACGCCACCACCGAGTCAACTGCCTGATACGGAGGCGTTCAGACCGTCATGGCGGGCAGCCGCAACCGCACAAGGCGGCTCTTTTTCATTGCCGAATTAGCCGCGTAATCGCAATGTTGAGTGTTCAGACTTCGAGAAGCTCGTACTGCCTGCGGTCCACGGTCCGAGGTCCTAACCCGTTTCATCGAGTGTGTAGCCGAGAGAACGCAACCGGTCCGCCAGGGCTTTTTTTGCGGCGGGTTCTCCGTGAATCAGGCGGATGCGCCCGGGCTTTTCCGGCATGGTCCGGACCCACGCGATCAACTCCTCCTGGTCGGCATGGGCCGAATAGCCGGTGAGAACGTGGACTTTCGCGTTGATCACAAACCTTTGTCCATCGATGTCCACGTAGCCGCCGGGCTTCCCGGCGTACTCGACGATCTGTCGCCCGAGGGTGCCTTCCGCCTGGTATCCCACGAATACGATGTCGTTGGCCGGGTCCTCGATTCCCGCCTTCAGGTGATCGACGATCCTTCCCCCCGCGCACATGCCGCTGCCGGCAATGATGATGCACGGGCCGGGGGCTTCGACGAGTTGCAGATGTTCCTTGTGCCTCGGGGCGGCGTAGAGCTGTTGCATGTCCAGCGGGTTGTCGCCGCTTCGCAGGATCTTCCTTGCTTCCCGATCCCAGAAGGGAGCGAGCTTCAGATAGAGATCGGTGATCTTCCGGCCGAGGGGGGAATCGAGGAACACGGGGATTTTCGATTCCGGGTCGAGGGCGGGGTAGGCCTTGCGCAGTTTCGGGTCGGCGGCGATCCGGTCCATTTCGTAGATGAGTTCCTGGGTGCGTCCCAGGGCGAACGAGGGGATATAAACCTTGCCCCTGTCCGAGAGCGCCCTCGTGAGCACGGCCCCGAGCCGTTCGATCCTGTGCTCCTTGCCCTCATGGATGGTGTCGCCGTACGTGGCTTCCATGATGAGGAGGTCGCAGGGGTCGGGCGGGTCGGGGTCGGGGAGGAGCGGCTTGTCTCCGCCTCCGATGTCCCCGGAGAAGATGACGGACCAGGACGGATCGCTGGATTCGAGGCGCAGGAAGCACGACCCGAGAATGTGGCCCGCGCGGCGGAGCATGAACCGGATGCCGTTTTTGAGGTCGAAGGACTCTCCGTACTCGAACCCCCAGGTCAGGTCGTCGACGGCCTTGTTGAGTTCGACGATTTCGTTTTCCGCCATGTGCGAAAAGTTCATCGCGTCTTCCATCATCGGCAGGAGCAGGACCTTCGTGGGATGGGTGGTGAGGATTTCGCCGCGGAAGCCCGCTTTGATCAGTTCGGGCAGGCGTCCGGTGTGGTCGATATGAGCGTGCGTCAGAAAGACGTAGTCTATATCGGAAGGCTTGACGGGCCAGTCGTCCATGGAGAAGGCGGTGTCGCCGCCCTGGGCCGATCCGCAGTCGACCAGGATGTTGAGCCCGTTCGCCCGCACGAGGTGACAGGAGCCGGTCACGCCCGTCACGGCTCCGAGGTGGGTGATACTGGGGAATGTGGATGCGGTGGGCATTGCGCTTTTCTCGTTTCTCGTCCGTCGCCTTACGCGCTCGCCGCGTGGGTGTCCGGCGAAGCGCACGGCGCGGGTTCGGATTGTCATGGGTTTGACTGTTCGAATGGTGGTTCGGATGATCCCGGGAGATCTCTCTCCCTACCACTGAATATGAGCACTATACGGCATGAAATCGAGCCCCGCGGGGCTTATACAAGCTGCGCGGTTGACATCGGATACCGATCGCTCTACTATAAGCGGCGATGCCACAAATTCCATAACACCACTATTATGAACGCATCGAAAAGGAGCCCGCCGATGGCCGAAGCGGAAAAAACGCCGGAAATTCAGGAAGCCGCCGCCGTGAAGGAACCTCATCTCCTTGATTTCAACGATGTTTATGAGGTCGCCCAGTGGATCGTCATACTCATCCTGGGTCTTACTCGCGATGTCGTGTACGACCTCACAAAGGGGGCCGTCATTGATGTGCTCGGCAGCATCAGGCGCCGGTTCGGGAAGACACGCATCCAGGAACTTGAACAGAAGGTGGAGGAGTTGATCGCCGAACTCAAATCCCGGTCCAATCTCAGTGAAGATGAAGTCTCCGCCAGGGTGAAAGAGATATTCAAAGACTACCGTTAATGGTTTCGTTTCTTCCAGGGAGCTATCACGCACAAGGAGCGGTCATGCAGGACATCGGCCGGCAACGGGCTCACAGGTTTTTCCTCAGGATTCAAGCTCCGTACGGGCAAACGAGTCGCTTCGTACTCCACCTGCGGGACGGATGCGGAAACGACGACAGCGGCGAGTTCACGCTCGAGCCCGAGCGAACGGCCGGGAATCCTCCGTTCACCTGGGCCGATTTTCTGTCCCGTTATGTGAGCGACAACGTAAACGAAGGCGAATTCAAGGCCTTCGGCCACGACCTGTTTCGCGCCGTCATCGGCGAAACGGAGCTTGGCGGAGCATGGAGCGGCATTGTGTCCGCATCCGGCAGGCTTCCGCTTCTTATGACCGCCGAGTTCAGCCGTGGCTCCGAAGCATTTGCCGGGTTGCCGCTGGAGTTGCTCCACGACGGCGTCAACTTCGTCTTTGCGCGGCCCGGCTCCGGCCTGGAGCGCGTCCTGCTGGGAACTGAATCCCGTGACTTCGTTCTGCCGACGCAGCCGAAGGTGCTCTTTGCATGGGCCTGTCCACCCGGTTCCGGCGACCGTTTCGATCCGGAGCCTCATGAGGCCGCGCTGAGAGGCGTATTCGGAGAGTGCGTGAAGATTTTGCCGAACGCCACCCTGGGCGATATCGAAGGCGCGCTGCAACAGGGCGGCTTCGATTTCTTTCACATCCTCGCGCACGGCTACAGGGACGAATATGTCGCCGGCATTTGCCTCCAGGGGGAAAAGGGCGGCGTCGATTACGTCATGGCCCAGCGTTTGGCGAACCACGTTCAGGGACGTAATCTGAAACTGGCGTTCCTTTGTTCCTGCCAGACCGCCGTAGCGAAGGATTCGGCGTTCTCCGGCGTCGGACAGCAACTCCTGGCCCTCGAAGGCGGCGACATCCCGTGCGTGGTGGCTACTCAGGCCAACCTGCAGGTGAGGGACAGCGAAATACTGGTGGAGCGGTTTTACCGGCTGCTGCCGGAAATGGGAAATCCCGCGCGGGCGCTCGCCCGGGCGCGCTGCAGCGCGTTCGAAAAGGGCCGCATGGCCTGGAGCGTTCCGGTGCTGTTGACGCGGCCGTCGGCAGGGTATTTTCAAACGGCGGCAAGAGTCGACCGCGGCCTTCCCGAGAGAAAACCAACATATATGAGGCGCGAACTTGAACGGGACGGGCTGGAGGCGCTTTCCCGAAGCCGTCTTGTTTCACTGGTGGGACTGCCCGGCATCGGGAAGACCGAGACGGGCAAGGAGACTGCCCGCACCGCCCTGGAAGAGGGCATGTTCGACCGGGTGATCTACCAGGATGTGTTGCCCGGCTTTACGCCGGGCCAGGTTCGAGCGTTGCTCGGCACGGCGCTGGAGCGGACCGGCATCGAGAACGATTTGGAACTGGCCGCCGAGTTCGACGCACGGCCGGACAGAATCCTGCTGGTGCTGGACAATGCCGAAGATTTGATGAATGTCCCCGAAAACGAGGCAGCGTTCAGGAGTATGACGGACACGCTGCTGGGCCATGCGCCCCGGCTTTCCATCCTGCTCACCACGCGCCGGCTGCTGGGAGGGACCCGGATACGCGAGTGGGAAATAGAAGTCCCGCCCATGACGCGCGAAGAGACTTCCGGGCTGCTGGAAGCGGAGCTCAAGCAGAAGGGCGCATTCAAGCCGGAATGGCCGAAGACCGCGGCATGGAAGAGAATCGTGGAATTCATCGACGGGCATCCGCGTTCGCTTTGGCTGATCTCCGGGCATTTCGACAGTCGGCGGGGCACGCCGGAACATGTCCTTGCGAAGCTTGAAGCGCATCGGGAAAACGCCATTGTGGAACCCGGGCTGCTGGGCTGCGCCGATGTGTACGACGCCTTGCGGGAAGACCAGAGAAATCGGCTGCTCAGCCTTGTAGCGTCCATGAACCTTTCCTTCGATGTGCTGGAGAAGCGGCACTCGGAGGCTGCCGAGGTCTATCTCGGCCTCTCCCTGTTTCCAGCCGGGCTGCCGGACAAGGTGGCCCAGGAGATCGCGGGGGGTCCGGGCAGCCTGGCGCTGGAGCCGCTCTACCACTACCACCTGGTCGCATGGCATAACGAGCGCACGTTTTACCCCGTGCCGCTTCACTGGTATGCGGAGCGGCTACGCATTGAGCGGGGAGTCGACGAAGCCCTGTACATGGTCCGGGCGCTGGACGCCTTCGCGGACTTTACCGCCGCCTGCGATCGGCAGATCACATCCGGTGCGATCAGGGAGGGTGTGGATGCCTTGCTGGCCGAAGAAGTCAATTTGCTCCTCCTGGCAAAGTGGACTGAAGGTCACGGCGAGGGCGGCGCGGAATACTCCCGCATGGCGGGCATTGCCGGCGCGGCGGCAAACGGGCTGCGTTTCGCAAACCGGAATGAAACGTTTGAAGCATTGCTCCGGCAGGGGCTGACGCGCGCGAGAAGTATCGGCGACATTCGCGGCGAGGCCAACTGCCTTCGGAGTCTTGGGGACCTTCAAATGCGCATGGACGATCTCAGCGGGGCCAGGGCTTCCCATGATGGAGCGCTGCCCATCTATCGGCAGATCGGGGATCGGCTGGGCGAGGCCAACTGCCTGAAGAGTCTTGGGGACCTTCAAATGCGCATGGACGATCTCAGCGGGGCCGGGGCTTCCTATGATGGAGCGCTGCCCCTCTATCGGCAGATCGGGGCAAGGCTGGGCGAGGCCAACTGCCTTCAGAGTCTTGGGGACCTTCAAAGGCGCATGTCCGATCTCAACGGGGCCAGGGCTTCCTATGATGGAGCGCTGCCCATCTATCGGCAGATCGGGGATCGGCTGGGCGAGGCCAACTGCCTGAAGAGTCTTGGGGACCTTCAAATGCGCATGTC
>CAYOVG010000007.1:0-35199 GCA_964407285.1 uncultured Syntrophobacteraceae bacterium | reverse complement strand
GAGCGCTGCCCATCTATCGGCAGATCGGGGATCGGCTGGGCGAGGCCAACTGCCTTCAGTCACAGGGATTGCTGATGGCGGCGGGTGGAAATGCCCGGGAGGCATTCAGGCGGTTTGTGGAGGTGTTCGAAGTTTGCAAGGAAATTCGAAGCGGATTGGGTCAGCAGTCCGCCCTTGGTTATCTGGCGCGCACCGCCCATGCGGCAGGCGCATTCGATCAGGCGCTGCTGCTTTCCGAGATGTCTCTTGATGTCGGCCGTCAAATCGACGACAGGTTCGGGCAGAGCATCAACCTGGAATTGCAGCTTCACGCATGGCAGTCCATGCAAGAGGCCATGCCGTTCCTGGCGGTTGCCGTAATACTGCGCGATACGTTGGCGCAATGCGGCGCGCCGGAAAGGGCCGCCCACTACGGAACCATCCTGGAGCAGATCAGGCCGCAATTGCCGGAAGGAGCATTCCGGGAACTCGAAGAGAACGCGGAGGCAATCCGCGCCTCCGCCGTCGCCGAAGCCCGGGAGCGATTCGGGAAGACGGGCCGGGATTTGTTCGCCCCGCCGGGGGAGGATGCGGTGGCGTAGGATTGGACCGGCGCGCGATTACGGCAGAGTGTTCTCGCGGACCCAGTCGAGGTAGGGCTGGAACCCTTGAGCGATGGGAAAGCCGATGATCTCCGGCACTTCGTAGCTGTGGAGTTCCTTGATCCGTTCCTGCAGGGCGGTGAACAGGGCCGCCTTGGTCTTCATGACGACCAGGATTTCCCTTTCGTCGTGGATCTCGCCCTTCCATGCGTAGATGGACCGAAGTCCCGGAACCAGGTTGGCGCAGGCCGCGAGCTTTTCCTCGACCACGGTCCTGCCGATCCCGGCCGCCTCTTCTTCACTGCCGACCGTTACGAACACGATGAAGACATCCGTCATCCGCTTTTCTCCTCAAGTTTGAAAGGGTTTCAGGTTCAGATGGTTATCGAGCAACCCGGTTGCCGATCTTTGCCGCCGGGCGCGGCGAAACGGCCCGTTCCCCGCGCAGGAGGAGGCACCGGGACGGGGGGACGCCGAGAAGGGCGCGGAGCGTAGGGGGAGCGACGCAGGGGGACAGGTGTCGCCAGCCTCCGATGTAGACAGGCCTCTCGGGCCCCAGGTCGAGCAGCACCCCGCGGACCTGCCCGGCAAGAAACCGTTCCCTGCGAAGCCACAGTCTGTCCATTTCGCCCTCGTCTTCTGCTTCATCTTCGTCCATGGCGGCCGTTGCATCCGGCTGTTCTTCCGGTTCCTCGGATTCGTCGAAAGCACTTTCGTGTTCCTCGAAATCCTCCAATTCCTCCAGATCCTCCAATTCATCCAATTCATCGAAACCGCAGGCCCGGCAGGCCTCTTCTCCCGGTTCCACGGGTTCGTCCGGAAAGCCGCCGGCGGTTGTTGCGAGGCCCATCGAGCCCTCGCCTGCCCGCGGGCGACCCGCGCCGTGGATTTCCCTCCATGCTCTTTCGTATGCCTTGTCGATGGACGGACCGGCGGGAAAGTCCATCGCCAGGAGCGCTTTCAAATTCTCCACGGAGATCAGTTCCGGCCACGCCGCGATCATTCGACGGCTGAAGGAAGACCGGTCCACCAGGAAGAGCTTCGCATTTCCGTTCCCGGCATGCTTCGCATCGCGGGAGCGAGTCCCGCGGACACCGGAGACATAGGCGGATGCGGCGCGGTATTCGAAGGGGAGGGCAAGTTGCCTTCCGATGGCGGCCACTTCGGGGTGTCGGATGGCGTTTCGCAGAGGCAGGCCGCATGCTTCGGAAGCTTCGCGCAGGTTCTTCCGGAAGGTCGCGACCAGGGCCGGCCCGCGGTTTTTGCGAAAGGCCGCGGCGTAGGGGCTCATCTCCAGGAGGACGGCGTCGGGCTGCAGCCGTTGCAGGAAGTCCTTCATTTTACGGTATCCGGCGGGGTCCCGGTGGACCGTGCCGAGGAGAATGAGCCGCGAAAGGGCTTTCGGCATCCCAGCTTTGGTTTCCGGTGATGTTGGTTTCGGATCGGTCTGTTTCATTTTCTTACAGGGCCGCCGACTGACCGCCGGGCCGATGCGTTGGCGCGTTGGGTTCGTTCGCGCGGCATGCTGTTTGTGGCTTGCGGCATGAGTTCATGAGTTCATGGGCATGAAGCGCGCTGCTACGGCTCGAGCTTGTAGTACGGTTCGTCCCCCGCCTTGCCGATAACGACCATATGGCCGCCGCACTCCGCGCAGAAGGAATTGGCCACTACCTTTTTGCCCCCGACGACAACGTCTTCGAAACTGAGACTGTCGAGGCTGAGATAGATCGATATTCCGCATTCCAGGCACATGCATTCCACTTCCATAGCGCTCTTTCACCTCACAATTGTATGGACTGTATGAGCCGGCATGGTTCGAAACGGGGTAACACTTAAGCCGTCGCCCCCGCGCAGGCGGGGAGGGAGGGCCGGGAAACCTCGAGAAGCCCGGATTCCCGCGCCGGCGCGGGAATGACGATGAGTCCTGTCGAGTGTCGCCTCGAACTCATGGCCCATGAACCATGCCTGTAAACTATACGGGCTACCTAATACCGTGAACGGTTAGAACCCGGATTTCAACCGTTCGCGGGATAACCGTCCTGCCCCGCCACGGGATTGGAGAGGACGCCGATTCCCTCTATCTCGCATTCGACCACCTGCCCCTCCCGCAAAAAGACGGGGGGATTGCGGGCGAACCCGACGCCTTCGGGCGTGCCGGTAAGGATGACCGTTCCCGGCAGGAGCGTCATGCACCGCGAGAGGTAGGAGACGATCCGGCGGCACGAAAAGATCATGTTGGACGTATTGGACGACTGCATCACCGTCCCGTCCAGGCGGCAGGAGATATCGAGGCGGTCGCCGTCGAGGCCGGTTTCGATCGCCGGCCCCAGGGGGCAGAAGGTGTCGTAGCTCTTGCCCCTGGCCCACTGCTTGTCGCTGAACTGGGCTCCCCGGTTGGAGACGTCGTTGGCGACGGTATACCCCAGGATGAAGTCGTGAACGTTCGCCTCGGGGATGTTTCGCGCCTTCTTCCTGATCACGATGGCCAGTTCGGCTTCGTAATCGATCTTGTCGGGATTGTGAAGGGGGAGCACGATGGGGTCTCCCGGTCCGATTACGGACGACGTGGCCTTGAGAAAGATGAGGGGCTCGGCGGGGTGCCGCGCCGCCGCTTCGTCCGCGTGTTTCCTGTAATTGAGTCCCAGGCAGACGATATTCGGCGGCGCGACCGGGGCCAGAATTTTGACGGATTCCAGCGCGACCGCGCGGCTGTACTTCACCAGGTTGGTAAACGGGTCGCCCGCGCAGGGGTGGAGCGCATCTCCCTCGACCATGCCGTAACGCGCCTGCCCTTCGGCCAGGTATCTGACTATTCTCATTTCGGATTCGTCTCCTCGGCGGCTCCGGTTCCCCACCGCTCCCGCCCGCGGGCGGCGCGGCGGCCTACCGGCCATGCGCCGCATCACCGTAGAGCATCAGTTCCGTTGCTGCTGTTCGTTCGCGCGCAGCGCCTTCAGCGCCTTGCGTCGGATGTATTCATCCAGCATAACGGCGAGAAACTCCTTGTGGCAATCCACATCGTTGAAGCTCTTTCCCCCGGCCAGGCAGTTCATCCGGCAGCCTCCGTCGCATATGGGCGCGAGGCCGCATTCCTTCAGGCATTCCTCCTCGAAGCGCCTGTGCATGATCTGGGAATGGACGACGAAATCGATCCCGGTGGAGACATGCCCGATCTTCATTTCTCCGCTCTGGAAGGCCGGACAGGAAATGATGGAGCCGTCGGTGTCGAATGTCAGGCCGCTCTTGCGGTCCACCCGGCATCCGTTGCCGGGGGTGCGGTCAAACTGGGGAAAGCCCCGCTTATCGGCTTCCTGCTTGAGATACATGAGCGCGCGGGAATCCAGGGGACCGCACTGACACTGGTTGCTCCCCCGCCTGGGCAGTATCGGCGTGAAGCTCACGTCCTCGACCGCGATCCCCCGGCCGGCCATGTCGTCCATCATGTCGGGAACGCGCAGGTATTCTTCGGATTCGGGATCATACTGGGTCTGCACCTTGATAGGCGTCATGCCCGAGACCGCCCGCAGGTTCTCCATGATGGTCGCGTAGCTGTCGCCGCCGCCCCTGAAGGGCCGCAGCCGGTTGTGGATGTCCTCCGGCCCCGCGATACTCACCCGCAGGCCGGTGAATCCCACTTTGTTCATCGCCTCGACGACGGCAGGCTTTACGAGCGTGCCGTTGGTGATCACCCCGAACTTGTATTCTATCCCGGCATCCGTACAGAACTCGTAACGGCGGGTGGCGATTTCGACGGCCAGCCGCGGATTCAGCATCACCTCCCCGCCGCTGAACATGTCGATCACCTGGTCCGGCTTCCCGCGTTTGATGAACCGGAGGTAAAAATCGTCGATCTTCCGGGCGGTTTCGCTGTCCATGGTTTCGGCCTCGGCGTCCACGATGCAGTAGACGCACCCCAGGTTGCACCGCCGGGTGATCAGGACGTGAGACGAAATCTGGTTGTAGTTGTGAATGATTTCCTGCCGCCGGGCCGCGAAGACGATCGATTCGTCCACGGAATCGGGGATCAGGACCTTCTGGCCCAGGAGCGCGTTCAACAGGGGGGGATTTTCCCGGACGTCCCGAAGCGCCGCGTCCCACATCTCCCGAGAGACGAGCATGAATCCCCCGTTCATGTTGTGGTAGATGGCCACCACGCTCTCTCCCTTCCAATCGATGGGAACAGTCCTCACGAATCTCGAAATCTTATGGCCGTCGTACATGAAATCACTCCTCAAATGAAAAACCACACCCGGCCGCGCGGGCCGGATGTGGCGTTGGATGCGGCGCGGGGGACCCGCTACTTCTCCTGTTCGTCTTTATATGCCGCGATGATCTTTTCCTGCGCCTGCGCGGGAACTTCCTCGTAGTGCGAGAACTTCATGGTGAACATGCCGCGTCCGGCGGTGATGGAGCGAAGGTCCGGAGCGTAGCGCAGGACCTCGCCGAGGGGTACGTTGGCCTTGACGATCTGGTTCTTGGCCTTCGATTCCGACGCCAGCACCCGGCCGCGCCTGGAGCTGATGTCGCCCATGATGTCGCCCATGCAGTCGTCGGGGACGGTGATTTCCATGAGCATGATGGGTTCGAGGATCGTCGGCTTGCACTCCAGGACCGCTTTCTTGAACGCCATCGAGCCCGCGATCTTGAACGCCATTTCGGAAGAGTCCACGGGGTGGAACGACCCGTCCACGACGCCGACCTTGAAGTCCACCACCGGGTAGCCCGCGAGGGCTCCTTCCTTCGCCGCCTCCACGATGCCCTTCTCGACCGCAGGGATGTACTGCCTCGGGATCACGCCGCCCACGATCCGGTCCTCGAACGCGAAACCTTCGCCGCGCGGCATCGGCTCCATCTCGATCCAGCAGTCGCCGTACTGGCCGCGGCCTCCGGACTGCTTCTTGTACTTGCCCTGAAGCCTGCACTTCCCCTTGATGGTTTCCATGTAGGGGACCTTGGGGAGGCGCAGATTGACCTCGACCCCGAACTTGCGTTTGAGCTTCTCGATCGTGGCTTCGATGTGCGTTTCGCCCATGCCGGAGAGGATCATCTCGCGAGTGGCTTCGTTACGCTCCAGCTTCAGGGTGAGGTCTTCCTCCATCAGCCGGGAGAGGGAGGAGAAGATCTTTTCCTCGTCGCCCTTGCTCTTGGGTTCGACCGCAAGCGAGTAGATGGCGGGCAGCAGTTCGATGGGCGGGAAGACCACGGGGTCTTTCTCGTCGCAGAGCGTATCGCCGGTCGTGGTTTCCTTCAGCTTGGCGACGGCCATGATTTCGCCGGGACCGGCGCTTTGCGCCTGTTCCTGGGATTTGCCCTTGAGCCTCAGGAGCTGGCCGAACCGTTCCTTCGCTTCCTTGCTGGAGTTGTAAACGTTGGAGTCGGGGGTCAGCGTGCCCGAGAAGATCCGCATGACCGACAGGCGGCCCGCATAGGGGTCGCTGATGGTCTTGATGACGAGAGCGCTGAAGGGGGCCGCGGGATCGGGCTCCCTGGCGATTTCGGTGTCCTTGCCGGGCGCGAGGGCCGTCCTGGCTCCGCGGTCGATAGGCGACGGCATGCACTGGACGATCACGTCGAGAACCTGCTGAATTCCTATGTTGGAGGTCCCCGCGCCGCATACGACCGGGATCAGCTTGCCGGACACGACGGCGGCGCGAAGTCCGTTTTCGAGTTCTTCCTGCGTGAGTTGCTCGCCTTCGAGGTACTTTTCGAGGAGTTCGTCATTGGCTTCCGCCACGTGCTCGATGAGGGCTTCCTTGTACCTGGCCAGGTCGGCCGCCAGGTCGGCCGGAACGTCCTTGACTTCGAACTTCCCGCCGTCGCCCTGGTAGTAGTAGGCCTTCTCGTTCAGCACGTCCACGACGCCCTGGAAGCTCTCGTGCGCCCCGATGGGCATCAGGAGCGGCACGCAGGCGTCCCCGAAGTTGCTCCGGATGTCGGCGACGGTATTGTTGAAGTCGGCGCGCTCGCGGTCCATCTTGCTCACGTAGAACATCCGGGGATGGCCGAACTCGTCGGCGAATTCGCAGACTTTTTCCGTCTGCACGCGCACGCCGTCGATGGCGTCCACCAGGATGATAACGGAGTCGGCGCCGCGCATGGACGATTTGGTTTCCGCGATGAAGTTGAAGTCGCCCGGAGTGTCGATCACGGTGAGCTGGTGTTTTTTCCAGTTGAAGGCGCAAAAAGCCGTGCTGATGGTGGTCTTGCGTTTGACCTCCTCGGGTTCGTAATCCATAATGGAGTTGCTTTCGTCAACCTTGCCCAGCCGCGTCGTCACTCCGCCGTTGAACAGCATGGCTTCCGCTAAAGAGGTTTTCCCCGCCCCCCCGTGTGCAATGAGTGCGAAAGTCCTGACCTTTGCGACGTCCTCTTTCATGTCTGTTCCTTTCTATAGAATATAAGTTAAAAAGGGGCGGGCAGATTGATTTCGCCGGCAGCTTGCATCAGAAAAGTCCCCCGTTTACCCCCCTGCAATCTCGCCCCTCTCAAATCCGAGTTGATCGAGTGCACAATACGCCACCATACAAACCGGCCAAAATAGGTACAAATAAGAACGTATAGTATAATTGCTGGAGGAAAGTCAAGGAAATTCCATGACCTGTCCGCCGGGGATTCCGGCGGGCCGACAGTGATGCTCCGCGGCGCGCCGGACGGGTTGAGCGGGTCTTCACGTTCTATTTTCCGGTTTGCATAACGGTAACTTGGACTTGCCGGGAGAGCGGGAATCCGCGGTCGGACAAGTCGGTTATGACGACGGCCCGCGGGGACTTCGGCGGGTCATGAGGATGGGCCGGAGCCCGACTATTGACGCTCTTCGCCGGCTATTCATTAAAAGGTTATAAAGGGGGCTTTGGGTGGAGCATCAATTACGCGGTGGTGGAGCGATCGCCCATCCGGGTGGGAAGGGCATACTCATGGATGCTCATAGATTGCGTAATATCACATAGTAAGCTCGGTTGTAAGCGGCTTTCGCTCCGGTTTTTCCGCTTGACGCACCAATCTTTTTAACATATAAGGGCTGCACAATTATGAATGGCTTAGAATATCCCGAAAATCCGCTGGATACTGGTTGGTTTGCGTTTCGTAACCGAGTGCGGCGGAGCTCCATACGTATTCTTGTATATCGTAAGTGTAGGTTTCTACTTTAAAAACCGGAGAATGAATGAGTCACGTCGCTCTTCAGTTCGTACCCTTATGCAGGGGCTTCCGTAATTTCCTGGGAGGAGTATTCAGAAGCCGGCAACTGATCCTCGATCTTACCAGGAGAGATTTTACAGCCAACTACCTGGGTTCTTACCTCAATTTCATATGGGCGTTCGTTCAGCCCTTCATCACGATCATCGTCATGTATTTCGTATTCCAGGTCGGGTTCCGCTCCATGCCGACGGACGGACACCCGTTCATACTCTGGCTGATGGCCGCGATGATCCCATGGTTCTTCTTCCAGGAAGGTCTCGGCAGCGCGACCACGTCGATCCTTTCCTACAGTTATCTCGTGAAGAAGGTTGTATTCCGCACGGCCGTCATTCCCCTCATCAAGATCGCGTCGGCGCTTTTCGTGCATTCCTTTTTCATCGTCCTGCTCCTGGTCATGCTGGTCTTCCATGGATACGGCCTGTCCATCGCTTACCTGCAGGTTTTTTACTACCTGTTCGCGTGCCTCGTCCTTTTGATCGGCCTTTCGTGGATTACCTCCTCCGTCGTGATTTTCGTAAGAGACGTCAGCCAGGTTGTGAACGTGCTGCTGCAGATCGGGTTCTGGATGACTCCCATTTTCTGGAATTACAGGACGGTTCCGGATCACTATAAAGCGCTTATCAAACTCAATCCGATGCTCTACATCGTCGAGGGGTATCGCGGATGCCTCCTGTATGGGACATGGTTTTGGGAGGACCCGTGGGGGACCCTCTACTTCTGGACGCTCGCGGTGCTGCTGTTCGTCGTAGGGGCGGTGATCTTCTTCAAATTGCGGCCGCATTTTGCCGATGTACTCTGATGATATGTAAATGCGCGTCATGCCGCCCGGTTCTCGAGAACCGATCGAAGCGCTTTGAAAGAGCGCAGGAAATGCAACGTAGCGGGTGGCGGGTAGCGCGCATTGTGAGCGCCATGAGGATGTTCGCGTGCTCGTCGTGTCCCTCGGTCGCCTGTCCGGATGCGGCGCCGTCGGGTGAAGGCGCGGGCCGGAGGGCGGACCGGGGGATGATTTGTTTTCAATCGAATATTGAATAAGGATGACGTTACCTATGAAGAGCGCACTTGTGTGTGGCGCCGGCGGGTTTATCGGCAGCCATCTCGTAAAGCGGTTGAAAAGGGAAGGATTTTGGGTACGTGGAGTGGACCTCAAATACCCCGAGTTCGGTGAGACGGCGGCTGACGACTTCATCATCGGCGACTTGAGGGACCCCGTGATTTGCAGGGAGGTGGCGGACAGGCCTTTCGACGAGGTATTCCAGCTCGCGGCGGACATGGGGGGCGCCGGTTACGTGTTCACGGGCGACAACGACGCCGCGATCATGCACAACTCGGCGTCCATCAACTTGAATATGCTGGAAGCCTGCCGCCTCGCGTCCGTGAAGAACATGTTCTATTCGTCTTCCGCCTGCATCTATCCCGAGCGGAACCAGAGGGACCCGGACAATCCCGATTGCTCCGAGGATTCCGCCTACCCCGCCGCGCCGGACAGCGAGTACGGCTGGGAGAAGCTCTTCAGCGAACGGCTTTACATGGCCTATGCCAGGAACCACGGCATGCGGGTGCACATCGCCCGGTACCACAATATTTTCGGGGAGGAGGGCACCTGGAGGGGCGGCCGCGAGAAATCGCCCGCGGCGATCTGCCGCAAGGTGGCCGAAGCGGCGGACGGCGGGGAGCTGGAGATATGGGGGGACGGGAAGCAGACGAGGTCTTTTCTGTATATCAGCGAATGCCTGGAAGGGTCTTTGCGTTTGATCCGCTCCGATTTCATGGGACCGGTGAATATCGGGTCCGACGAGATGGTGACGATCAACCAGATGGCCGACATGGTGATGAAGATCGCGGGAAAGAGCCTTCGCAAGAACCATATTCCAGGGCCGCTGGGGGTTCGGGGCCGCAATTCCGACAACCGGTTCATCCAGGAAAAGCTCGGCTGGCGTCCGACGATGCCCCTGGAGGAGGGCTTGAGACATACCTATGCCTGGATTCGGGAGCAGGTGGAGAAGAGTCGCGGTGACGGCAAGTAGTAAGGCCATGACATCGGAGAGAGTCGAGATGCGGGAGATGGACGGGGGGGGTGCGCCGGAGTCCCGCAACCCCGCGGCGCAGCCCGCTGTTCCGGAAGACCCGGTTTCCGGCGAGGGGGAGAGCCGTTCGCCGGAAACAGCCTGCAGCATCGTGGTTGAAAACCTTTCCAAGGCCTACAAGCTCTACGATCGGCCCGTGGACAGGCTTAAGGAAGCCTTGCATCCGTTCCACAAGGTGTATCATCGCCTGTTCTACGCGCTGAAAGATGTGAGTTTCATCGTCGAACAGGGGGAGTCCGTCGGGATTGTGGGATCGAACGGAGCGGGCAAGTCCACGCTCCTGAAGATCATCACGGGCGTGCTCACCCCTTCGAGCGGAAACATAGCCGTAAACGGACATATTTCAGCTCTGCTCGAACTGGGAACGGGATTCAACATGGAATTGACCGGCCTGGAGAACATTTTTTTCAACGGCGCCATCATGGGGTTCTCCAGGGCGCAAATGGAAGACCGGCTCGACGAGATCCTGTCCTTTGCCGATATCGGCGAGTTCATTCACCAGCCGTTGAAGACGTATTCGAGCGGGATGGTGATGCGGCTCGCCTTCGCGGTCAACGTCTGCGTGGAACCCCAGATCATGATCGTCGACGAGATTCTCGCGGTGGGCGACGCGCCGTTTCAGGCCAAGTGCTTCGCCCGGTTGCGAAAGCTTATCGATTCAGGAGTGACGATCCTCTTTACGTCTCATGATGTCGGCACAGTGCGATCCATTTGCCGGCGCGCACTGTGGTTGGAAGATGGAAAGATTGAGATGTGGGGTTCTGCAAAAGAAGTTTGTAAGAACTATGAAAAAGCGTGTTGGCGCAAGCAGGGTGTTGTGCTGGAGCAGCCAAAATATGTAAAGGAGAGACTATCCAACGACACGGAGGAGCAGACTGATGGAGCATCCTCAGGTGGTATGCTGCCAGCAGGTAGGTTTGAGATGGACATTATAGAGACTAATGGTTGCGAAGCTGCTGCTACTGGTGCTTTATATAGAGACAGATTTCATGAGGAAGTAAAAAATGGATTACCTATACCTCCCAATATGTTCGAGCCGAATCGGAGATTTGAGTTACTCGCGGACGAAAGCCGATTTGGAACTGGGGACATTATAATAAGGAATTTTCTTCTCACTGATATGGATGGGAAGATTAAGTTGACATTCGACTATAATGAGCAAATTATATGTCATTATTTAATAGAGGCGATTCGATCGATAGACTCTGATTATGTTCTGGGTATCAGAATAAGAAATATTAGAGATGAATTCTTGCTTTCATTTAACGACCTGAAGTGTACACAACATTTGACCCTAAGAGATGGTGAGCTAGCCTATTTCACCGCAAATATTCGTTTACCTCTAAGTAAGGGGAAATATATAATAAGAACGGGAATTTTTGGGTTTAAAGACGGTAAAGCTTTTCAAAATGAATACTATGATTTTGGGCAGGCAATAATTTACGATGTGATCGAAACTGCGGCTTTTATTGAGGTGAATTCATTTAGCTCTTTTGAGTTAGTTGGCCCTGTTCACTTACATGCTGAAAGAAGTAAACTGGTAAAATATAACAGAGAAAAAGAGTAAAACCAAATGCTTCTGTGTTGTCTAAGTTTTCTGGAATAAGTGAAAGAGCTAGAGCACGTAGTATGCATTATAAGGTAGAAATAGACAGAGCGTTAGGTGATGGAAGTGTTCTGACCAGAAGATGATCTGGATTCCATCGACCGGAGGAATGTTATTTATATAGTGCCTTTGTAGTGCTTCTCATCTATGATTCATGATCGTCAGAAGTGCATAAAATAAATAGTGGTGGGGAGATTGTAAGCATGTATGTTTGCCTGTCTCATACTTCCAGAGAGGTTGATTTTGATAAATGCTCTTTGAATTATTTGACACGTAGGTATGCCTCTAAAGATCGTCTTGAATGTTTGCCTCCTTTAGAGTCACTTAGTCATGAGTATCTACCAAGCTATGTAGGTAATATCACAATCTGGGAGCTAGATATCTTTGCAAATGAACCTCTTACTTTACGAGGGTTCTTAAGGAAAAATTACAAAGCTCAGAATGCTTTTATAAGGGGAAGTATTTTAGTCATTTGCGGAACTAATTTTCTTGAGCTAACTAATCTTCAGACAGGAGCTACACATCAAATTAGTCATCCTTGGTTTTCTGGTGGGCATACGGTCTATCCTGCCTCGTATGGACAATTTATCGTATCATGCAGCGGTAGTGATGCAATACTCGTGTTTAATGAGGAAATGGGCGAGCTAACTAAGGTGTTGCGTATGCCTGAGGAAATTTATGGACATAACTATGATCTGAAGCTTGAAGATGATCTCCGACAACACTATATTCATAACGATATACAGCTTACTCATATGAATTCTGCTTGTGAATGTGAGAAAGGCTACCTGGTGTCGGCGTTGATACCTGGCGCTATCGGTTTATTTAGCTGGGATGATACATATAGGGAAATTACTTCGGGATTTATTGGGTGTCACGGTGCGCGTACCCGTCCAGGTTTGAATGGGTTCTACTTTACTGATAGTTGCACCGGTTTGCTTATTGAGATGGACTGGAATGGAAGAATTCTTCGTCGCTTTTCAGTTGAAAGTAAATGGCTTCACGATTGTGAATGGGTTGAAGGGGATCTGTATCTATTTTCGTTGAGCGATATGAATCTTATCCAATTGTGGGATGTTTACAAAGGAATAAAGCTCTGGGAATTTGAAATGTCGGCTTATGGGCAGTGTACGCAGTTTTTTGCGATTCATGCGAATAATACTGAACCTGGACTGTTACATGCTTCTGAGGCAGTATGGTGTGGCTGTTCATTATCGAATCCCTCATCCGCCCAGTCAAAGAAACAAGAGAGAATACCGGTTGATGGGCTGATGGCGGCAAAGGCCTATTGGGAGAATAGGCAGGTATTGGCGGAAGTGCAAGAAAAGGTTAAATTTTTGCATAAAGCAGTAGGGTATGAGAGCCACTTACTTCCTTACCAGTATGGGCAGTTGATTGCGATGGCTCTGATTTTTAAGCCTGACCTTATTTTGGTGTTTGGTGCGGAGGTTGGTCATGCGACGTGTGCCTTCACTCAAGCGGCTCACATACTTACTGGGGAAAGGTCATGCTCTGTAATTAGTGTAAATTCCTCATTGACTTGGCGTGATGAGGTGGAGCCTCGATTGTGGAAACTTCTATCGGAAAGCTGGTTCAAGCCTGTGAGGGTATCGCATTACTATCCACCATCTATGGCAGAATTGGAACTCCTTCTCGATAACAGTCACCGTGTCTTGCTGTACTGGAATGATCAAAAGCTAGATGCTCTCACATACTTATTAGGAAAGGTTATACCCCTAATAGAAAGTAAACAGCATTTAGTTATCGTGCATAGTCTTTATCATAACCGCCATCTTGCTCACGAGCAATATCAGTATGGGGATAGAGTCTGGTGGCAGGAAGGGCAAATAACTCAAGATTTTGCGCATTTTGAGCATTACTACGGAATGGCCAGTCTTGTAGTGCCTCTCTTGGATTTTATTTCACGCAGTGGTACGGAAATGTATTTAGCTGATCGCAGTTATGCCGAGATGTTTAAGGAGTATCACTTCGCTGAAATGTGGGATCTTTTTGGTAATGATGAAACCAGTTTGTTCAGTTCCTTTGGATCTTGGGGCTATTTCAGTCTTAATACCGCTAGAGAAAGATCACTCATTTTTCCTGCTATTTGATTGGTTTTTTGTTGCTTGTCTGAACATGATTAAGCTTCATGATAGATGCAAAGGGCGATCAATGGAAAGAATGGGACCCTCCGGCCGGAAGAAACGCCATTTGCCTCTGACCCAGGATACTCATGTGGATTTCGAAGATTTGATTTGCCTATATACTCAGTCTTGCTTTTGTAGAGAAAATCTATATGGAATGCAGTTGAAGAAAATGTACAACACTATTGCTCTAAGCTAAGAAATTTGGCCATCAGAAGGGGTTAGAATAGGTTGCAATGATAAGTATCGAGCGTGTTACTGTTGATCGATTGGGTAAACGGCTTGGATTTGAACGCCAGTTAGCGATCTCTCAAACATGCAGACAACGCTTTCCAGATAATTGGAAAATGGAGTTCGACGACGCACCGATTCTTCGATATTTATTCCGCAACTTTCAACCCAGACGTCACCTTGAATTCGGCACATGGCAGGGTTTTGGCACGGTACTGTGCCTGGAAGAATGTTCCGCAACGGTTTGGACGATCAATCTTCCTTTTGGAGAGGGAGAGAATGAAGAAGACAGCGCCTACGGCAATTATGGTCGAGAAATAGCCTCTTTGCAGAGATGGGGGAAACGGGTGGGAATTCCGGAACAGTCTCAATACCGGACTGACCGGCTTGGGTTTATCGGCCGGCATTACCTGGGGCGCCAGTTAGGACACCGCGTGTGTCAAATTTATGCGGATTCCAGGAAATGGGATATTTCCAATTATCCTGAAGGCTTCTTCGACTCATGTTTGATAGACGGAGGCCACAAACGGGATATTGTCATGAGTGATACAAGGAAAGCTCTTCAGCTTGTCAGAAGTGGAGGCATGATCTTATGGCACGACTTCTGTTCTGATCCGGACGTCATGGCTGCTTCGGAAACCGTGCATGAGGTAACCAAAGCCATTACTGATAGCCTTGATCACTTAGGCTCCGACATGAAGATGCTGGTTTGGATAGATCCAAGCATGCTGCTGTTAGGCATTCGAAAATAGGGCGTACGGTAGATCGGGGTCTTTCGTCATTCCTGCTTTGAAAATAGTGGAAAAGCGTTTCAGGATTATTCTTCTTGTTCTTTAATCACCAGGTGCTTCAGAAAAGCAGTGTTTTTTCTGTCGGAGCTAATTTGGAATAGGAATGGACAAATCGCTATTGACATATACAGAGATGCCGAATCGCAACTCCATAAGCCTTGAATCGTCCCGGAGTGAATTCAGCAGCTATTATACTCATTGCGGTATGGAGTTGAAGAGATGGCTAATCCAAAATGTGGCAAGGGATTGGGTAATTCTCGACTACGGCGCCGATATCGGCCACTATTCCCTTATCTTTGCACAACTGGCTTTCGAGGGTTTGACTTACGCCCTGGAAGATTCTCCGGAATTGGAAGTGCTTCGCCGCAATCTTGCTCATCATGGAATAGATAATGTTCGTACATACCTGGCTCTGCATTCGCAAGACCGACCAGGAATACATGATAAGTACATCGGAGTTGACGAATTTGTTGAAGATGAAGTATTCGCCAGGCTTGACTGTATTCGGTTCAATATGGATGCGTTTGGTTATGACGCTCTTGAAAAAGCCGGAAATACTCTATCACGGTTCGATCCCTGGTTGATACTTGATTTTGAACGCATCCCTGAAGCGGCCTTGAGTGACCGTAAGATACTTGAACTACTATCCTGGTTGAGGATGTCCGATTACAGGTACGCGTGTGCTTGCGATGGGAGAAATCTCGTGGTAAGAAAGAGTATCCCCGACGAGATGGGAATGCGGGTGCGGATAATTGACGACGTGGTGAAGGAATTTGAGAAGCCCGGCGGCAGCAGATTATTCCCTGCATATTCCTTACCCGTTGCACACGATGATATGACATCATCTATAGTCGATGGAAAGTTGGTATCCAAAAGTTATTGGGACTACAGACTGATGCTTGCCGATGTGCAGGAAGAAGTCAAACGTATTCGTGAAGCGGTCGGATATGAGAGTCATCTACATCCTTGCCAGTATGGACAGATAATATCCGTCGTCTGGAGTTTTAGGCCTGATCTGATTCTGGTGGTAGGGGAAGGCGCCGGTCATGCGACATGTGCATTAACCCAAGCCACGCATTCATCGACTTTGGCGACGTCATGCAAGGTAGTCAGCGTCAATCCATCGATGACATGGCGGGATGAAGTAGAGCCCCGGTTGCGGAGTGTTATGCCGGAGAGTTGGTTCGATCCTCTCGATTCATACCATGACGAACTGTCCCCTGCTGCTCTCGAGAGCATTGTCGATAAAAGACAACGGGTTCTTTTGTATTGGAACGACCAAAGCCTTAACGGCCAGATTTGTCTACTTGGTAAGGTCTTGCCCTTGGTCGGTGATCGCACGCATTTGGTGATCGTTCATAATATCTTCGATAACAGGCATGTTTCCGGCGATTCCTGTGCATACTCAGGGGATGTATGGTGGAGAGCGGGAACGATTAGTCAAGATACGGCACATTTCGGCCACTACTGCGGCGCAGCGTCGCTTATGGCTCCACTAGTGGATTTTCTGTCGAGGAATCGCGTAGAGTTATTTACATCCGATCACTCCCTCACCGAGGATTTTTCCCGGGACCAGATTGCCGAAATGAGCAATCTATTCGGCCAAGATGAAACAAGTCTATTCAGGACCTCCGGGTATTGGGCCTACTTCAGTCTGAATACGGCCGGCAGTGGGCCGTTTATTTATCCTTTCCCTGGCCGGGAAGGCGGAGCATGAAATATGATAGACGGAACAGGCCGGATCGGCCTCTCATGAGCGCATGGGTGACGCTAAAGCGCAGGCTTTTGTTTTCCGCGAAGCCCTGGTTCGAGGTATTTGTCGAGACCGTACGGCTACCTGACGGCAGAATCATTGAAGACTATTATCAAATCGAGCAGCGGGATTATGTGGAGATCGTGGCCCTGAACGGAAGAGGGCAGATTCTGGGTTTATGGCGCTACAAGCACGGACCGCGTTGTGTTAACCTGGGACTTCCCGCGGGCTATGTCGAGGAAGGTGAAGCGCCTATGGATTCTGCACGGCGAGAACTGCGTGAGGAGTGCGGCCTTCAATCCAATGAGTGGACCGCGCTCGGGTCCTTCGCAGTGGACGGAAATCGTGGGAGTTCGCGAGCGCATGTCTTTGTCGCGAAAAATTGTGAACCGGCGGTCTCACCGGGATCGGACGACCTCGAGGATGCGCGGTCGGAATGGTTATTGCCCCAGCAGTGGAGGCAGCATCTTGCCTCCGGGGCGGTCGCCACGCTGGGGGTAGCAGTGGCGATTCTACTGGGGATAGACAATCCATCGCAGAATCCGCGGCAGCCGTAACGGCTTCTGGGAGGCTGTCCGAGAATGCCGTTTTTTGCGGTTTTTGCCATTGTAAGTACCGGAATTTACGATTGCGAAATTGCCGAAAACCGAGTTCGCGGACAACCTCCCAGCGGGCTTTGGAATCAGTGACCGGGGCTTTTAATGAGGGCAAGACACAGATGCTTTCCTTGGATTCATCATATAAACTCCTGAGCAGAGAGAATCGATAGTCATGATCAAAGACGTATCCGTCATAGGTTTGGGTAAGTTGGGAGCGAGCATGGCCGCCGGGATGGCGAGTCGGGGGTTCAGTGTAATTGGGGTCGATATCGATCGTCGGGCAGTGGAGGCGATCAATGCCGGACGCGCTCCCGTGCAGGAAACCGGGCTCGATGAAATGATCTCGGAAAACCGTGAGCGCTTGCGAGCTACCTTGAGCCATGTGGAAGCAATAGTACAAAGCGATATCAGTTTTGTCATCGTACCCACGCCGAGCGATGCGCGGGGCGCTTTTTCCCTGCAGTACGCCGCGTTTGCCTTTCGGGAAATCGGGCGCGCGCTGGCGAAGAAGGATGGATACCACGTGGTGGTGCTCACGAGCACGGTGCTGCCCGGATCGACCCGGTACGGGCTGCTTCCGATCCTGGAGCGCGAATCCGGAAAGCGCTGCGGTCCGGATTTCGGTCTATGCTACAGTCCCGAGTTCATAGCCTTGGGTTCGGTTATCCGTGACTTTCTCAATCCCGATTTCTACCTGATCGGCGAGTTTGACAGACGTTCCGGAGATATGCTGCAGTCGGTGGACGAACGGATATCCATGTGCAATTCGCCGTGCCGCCGGATGACGCTCGAAAACGCGGAGTTGGCGAAAATCGCCCTGAACAGTTTCGTTACCATGAAGATATCCTTCGCCAACATGCTTGCGGACCTGTGCGAGAGGATTCCGGGCGGGGATGTGGACGCGGTCAGCAATGCGCGCGGAATGGATACCAGAATCGGGCGCAAGTACCTGACCGGAGGATTGGGATACGGCGGGCCGTGCTTTCCCCGGGACAATGTGGCGATCTCGTTTCTGGCCAGGGAACTGGGAGCCGCCGACGATCTTCCGGCAACCACGGACCGGGTGAATCGGGCTATTGCCGACAGAGTAGTCAAGGACCTGCAAGGCAAGGTGGAAAAGGGCGCTACCGTGGCGGTCCTCGGGTTGTCGTACAAACCGTTTTCGCATGTTGTAGAAGAGTCCCAGGGAATAATGCTGGCGCGCGCGCTGGCGGACAACGGCTATCGGGTGCTTGCTTATGACCCGCTCGCCAATGAAGCCGCCCTGAAGGAATTGCACTATCGTGCTCTCATTCTTTCCAGTGCCGAGGAATGTTTGCGGGAAGCCGAGGTCATCCTGATCACCACGCCCGATCCTTGTTTCAAGTTGCTCACGGCGGATGATTTATTGAATGGAAAGTCGCAGGTAATGGTGGTTGACTTCTGGCGTATCCTGAAGGACGAACTGACCGGGAGAGCGGGCATCCAATACATACCGGGAGGGTGCTGCGTCGATGAGGCAGCCGCGGAAGCCAGGCTGCGGTGTTTGTGGGAAGGCGTTTGTGAGTGATTTTTCGAATTATGTATAAGGATTGCCGATTTGGCGTAGCATCGAATGCCGGTCGGCATCCTTCGAAGCCGTTCGAGTACAGGTTGAATCTATGAACGTTCGCATCGCTCTTGCTCAGGTAAATCCAATTGTCGGCGACCTCGCGGGAAACCATAAAATCATCGTGGACGGAATTGAAAAAGCCAGATCGATGGCCGCGGACATGGTGGTATTTCCCGAACTGGTTCTGACGGGGTATCCTCCCGAAGACCTTCTGCTCAAGCCGTATTTCGTTCGCGCCGTCCAGACGGCGCTGCGAGAGGCGGCGGCGGCGAGCGGAGACATGGTTGTCATCCTCGGCCTTCCGTTGTTTGAACAGGATCTTTACAATGCCGCGGTCGTTTGCCGGGATGGTGAGATCAAGGCCTTTTACCGCAAGCACTATCTGCCGAACTATGGTGTTTTTGACGAAGACCGGTATTTTCGGGAGGCGCGAGATCGGATTGTGTTCAGTTGGGGAGAGCACCGATTCGGGGTGAGCATCTGCGAGGATATATGGTACCCGGACGGCCCGCCCTGCGAACAGGCGATTTTCGGCGATGCCGAACTACTCGTCAATATTTCCTCGTCCCCGTATCATCGCGGCAAAGGGCGCGCGCGGGAGCGGATGCTCGGTACACGGGCGGCGGATTGCGTGGCCTATGTGGCGTACTGCAATACCGTAGGCGGCCAGGATGAACTGGTGTTCGACGGCCGGAGCGCGGTTTTCGGCCCCGATGGTTCCGTGGTGGCGAGGGCGCGGCAGTTCGAGGAGGATTTTCTGGTAACCGACATCAACCTTGAAGAGGTGATGCGACTGCGGCTGAACGATCCAAGGAGGCGTAAGGCGAAGGGCGAAAAGAACTTCTCATACCAGATGGTCGATCTGGATAAACGGCCCGAAGCAGAAGGGCGCGCAGGAGTGCAGGGGCGCGTCGAAGCACCCATGGGACCGGTCGAGGAGGTATACCGTGCGCTGGTTCTGGCGACGCGTGATTACGTGAGGAAGAACCGATTCCAGAAGGTGGTTCTGGGACTTTCCGGCGGTATTGATTCAGCTTTGACCGCCACTATCGCCGCCGCGGCGCTCGGCCCCGAAAATGTGATTGGAGTGGCCATGCCGACCCGGTACTCCTCCTCCCATAGTATAGAGGATGCCGAGAACCTGGCAAAGAACCTCGGAATTCGTTTCATGATGTTTCACATCGATAACGTATTCCAGAGTTTTCTCGATATGATGGCTCCCGCGTTCAGTGATCTTCCGCAGGATACGACCGAGGAGAACCTCCAGCCGCGAATCCGGGGCACGTTATTGATGGCGTTATCAAATAAGTTCGGCTGGCTGGTGCTGACCACGGGAAACAAGAGCGAAGTGGCGGTGGGATACTGCACCCTGTATGGGGACACGGCGGGCGGATTTGCCGTCATCAAGGACATACCGAAACTGCTGGTCTACGAGTTAAGTCGTTATGTGAACAGTTCCGCGGCGCGGGAGGTGATCCCATACAGAACCATCGAGAAACCCCCTTCCGCCGAACTGCGCCCGGACCAGCAGGATACCGATTCCCTGCCCCCATACGAGGAGCTTGACCCCATCCTTGAAGCCTATGTGGAGAAGAACATCAGTCCCGAAGCCTTGATAGCGGCCGGTCACGACGCGGGCACCGTACAGCGTATCGTGAAACTGGTGGAAATCAATGAATACAAGCGACGGCAAAGCCCTCCAGGACCGAAAATCACCACCCGTGTTTTCGGAAAGGACCGGCGTATGCCAATCAGTAACCGATTTGACCCTTCCAAGAGCGGATAGCATGGCTTCATACGAACCTTATCTTTCGATTGTGGTTACCTCCCGAAATGATGATCATGGGGGGGATCCTTTGCGGCGTACTCAAATATTCGTTAATGGACTCTTTGCTCAATGTTTAAAGTACCGTTTGCCAGCGGAACTGATCATTGTCGAGTGGAACCCTCCGCCGGATAAGATTGGATTGCATGAGGCTATCTGCTGGAACATGCGAAACGACTACTGTGCCGTGCGGGTCATCCGGGTTCCTCCGGATGTGCATAGTCGTTTCGCCCACTCCAGTAAGATGCCGCTTTTCCAGATGATCGCTAAAAATGTCGGCATCCGCCGGGCAAGAGGGAAATTCGTTCTCGCCACTAATATCGATGTCCTGTTTTCCGAAGAACTCATGGCCTACCTCGGGCAGCAGACGCTTGATCCTGAACGCATGTATCGGGTTGACCGGCACGATGTGTTGAACGAAGTGCCTTTACATGCAAGCATAGAGGAGCAACTGGCTTTCTGCCGGCAGAATCGCATCCGAATAAATAGGCGCGGAGAGACAATACCTCTGACGACGGATGAGTGCTTCAAGATATTGGACGAAATGGAATTGGGTCTTGAAGAATCGAGGATCAACTTCAATCTGGAAACCCACGAAATAGGGGAATGTAATTGCCGGCTTCAGGTGCGTATCACCGACCCGCAGACGCCCCCCGAGGACCTCCATACGAATGCTTGTGGTGATTTTACTTTAATGAGCAAAGATAAGTGGGCGATGATGCGTGGGTACCCTGAGTTCACGGCGTATTCTTTCCACATTGACACTTTGCTTTGCTATATGGCCCACTATGCTGGTGTGCTGGAAACGTACCTCCCGCCTCCATGCGTCACTTTCCATATCGAACATGCTCTCGGTTCGGGATGGAGTCCGGAAGGTAGTCAGGCATTGTTCAAGCGTCTGGATGACGCCGAGATTCCCTACATTGACTATATGATCACATGGGATTGGGGCAAAGCTATGCATGCCGGGCAGGAGCCGATCATTTTCAATAACGATGGTTGGGGGCTTTCCTGGTTTTCCCTTGAAGAGGTCGGGACCGATGGCTCAGGCTCTCCGCGACCATGTCTTGCTGTATGCGCACCATGCGAGGGTGAGCATGGAAAATCAGACATCCTTCAAGGATGTCGGGCAGGTGAGGAATACTTTCATTTCGGTAAAGGCGGAAAGTCGAATCTGGATTATTGCGCCCTCTGTGAGGAATTCGAATTAGACAAAGTGCAAATTGCACATTTGAAGAGGGATAATGAAAGGCTCAAGGCCGAGTTAAAAGACGCGATCGCTCTCTATGAGCAACGTGGTCACTGGATCGAGGAATTGGAGAATGCGAGGGCATGGAACGAGCAACAGTGGCGCAACTACAAGGCAGAGTTGGAGAAGATTCTGGAGGCGTGGCAAGAATCTCGGAAATGGATCGAAGAGTTGGAGGAAGCCAAAGCATGGCTGCTGACGGAGTGCAGAAGACGGCAGAGTGAGGCCCAGAGTGCTCTGGAGCTTTTGCGGGAGGCAGAAAAGAAAATCCAAAAATTGGAAGGAATGAATTAGGGTGGCATACTTTTCAGTGTCCTGAGCCAATGGAAGGTATGTGGGTTCCAGGTAGTATTTTCTTATTGAGCAGTTACGCGGCATTGCCACATGTTTTCGGCATCTGAAGGAGAATTGCCCGTGCATCGAACTATGGTAGGACAATCCCGGCCTATGCCTGCGCATGACAAACATACGCAAAACCAGCATAGGGTTACTCCAGCATCGGCATTATGGAACCAACGCCTTATACTGGCGAAGTTGAAGGACGAGATACGGGGGTTACATGAGGCGGTGGGTGATCAGGTCAGTATGGAACTGACCCAATGGTCGGGGTTACTTGCCTTTGCCCTGGAATATAAACCTGATTTAATCGTGGAACTCGGCCGTGCCCACGGCAATTCCACGTGTGTTTTTACACAAGCAGCTAATCTCCTGGGTGATTGTAGAGTGGTAAGCGTATGCCGCTCCGAACTGTGGGAGGTTAAGACGTTACCGGCTGTGACGGAGATCGTGCCCCCAGATTGGTTTGAGCCGCTGACGGTCGTATATGCCGACATACTACGTGCTGACTACAAGAAACTGATAGGAGACAGCCGCAGTGTTCTGCTGTTTTGGGATGCACATGGTTTTGACGTAGGCGAGTGTGTACTTGGCGGTATACTGCCGCTCCTCGAAGGAAGGCAGCATGTAGTGATCGTTCATGATGTGTCTGATGCCCGTTATGGCGAGCCGGAGCAGTTCTCCTACAAGGAAGATGGCCTGTGGCGAGGTAACGATTGGAAGGGACGTCGGATCTTCCTGGGAACGGTCGATACCAACGTGGAGCAGGTGATAAGCATCGTGGACTTCACGACCAGGAATGGCCTAACCTTACATTCTGCCGACTATGACCTCCACAATGAGTTTGGCGGGGATTCCGGAAAACTTGCCGAGCTAGTGGAACTCCTGGGTGAACCGTTTTTCGATACCGAGCTACGGGCTCATTGGGGTTACTTCTCTCTTAATGAGGGAGACGGGCCATTTCATTTTCCGAAATTCAGGGTTCCCGAAGCGTTATCAATCATGGCTTCATCTGCTGCCGCGAGCCTTTGGAATCAGCGCTACGCCATCTCAACGTTAAAAGATAGACTCCTTGCCTTGTTTGATGTTGTTGATTCCGAGCATGAATTGCCGCTGTACCAGGGTGTTCAGTTTGTCAGTTTCATCATGGAGTATAAACCGGATCTCATCATTGAACTGGGGCGAAGCCATGGCCGGGCTGCGTGTTTTCTCACGGAGGCAGCCAACCAACTTGTCGATTGCACGGTAGCAAGTGTCGGCCCTTGCGATGCTTGGGAAGAGAAAGTGCGTCCCGCCCTGAGCGAAGTTGTACCGCCGGAATGGCTGTATCGATTGACTACGATAAACGAGGAAATCCCCCGAGTAGATTTTGAGCAAGTTATAGGAGACAGGCAGAAGGTCTTACTCTTCTGGAATACCCCCGGTTATGATGTGGCGGAATGTGTGCTAGGACGCATCATGCCGATTCTGCAAGATCGTGAACATGTCGTGATCGTGCGCAATATGTCCGACACTCGAAATCTGTCCTGGCAGGAGACGAGCTACTCAGGAAAGGGTATATGGAGAAGCACTGGTCCCGAAGACCGCTATGTATATTTGGGTGCTGTGCAATCCAGACCGGATCTTGCGGTCTCGATCCTCGAGTTCATTACCAGAAATAAACTAACACTCAACTCTGCCGATTACGATCTCTATATGCAAATCGGCATTGATCCGAAGAAAATAGCTGAACTGGAAAATACTCTGGGTGCTCCATGTTTCGACAAAAGCCTCCAGGCCCACTGGGTTTGGTTCTCTCTCAACGAGCGAAATGGACCATATCACTTCCCGCGATTTAGATTGTCCGAGCAGCAAGCGTCGCAGTCGGTGGGTTCAAAATCGCCGTCAGGGGCGGTGGGGGTGGCTAATGGTCGATTGAACTGGCTAGAAGAACTGCAGGACGCTCGGCGTATGAATCCTGTTGAATCTGAGCTGGAAGAGCAACATTTGAAAGAACGAGTGGCCCTTACTGAGATGAGGAGAGAATTGGAGGAATGTCGTCGATGGAATGCCGAATTGCATAGGGCAAAGACGTGGTTGGAGGAACAGTGGAAAGCTTGGCAGGCAACGGCACACAGGATGAACCAATTCTGGGTGGAATCTCAGGAATATATCGAAGAAATAGAAGATGCTAAATCATGGTTGAAAGAACAATCAAGGAACTGGCAAATGGAAGCTAAAAATGCTAAAAGGAAATGCCATGAATTAAATCAGAAATTGAATGACATGCATCTACGAGTAATCGATCTTGAAAAACACGGAGGGAGAAAGGTATAGCGGAGTGAGTTATGTTTTTAGAGCCGCTTACGCTCATGATATAGTTCATGGAGCGTATCTCCAATTTATTTGGCACTTCTGTCTGCCAATTTCCTCTAAATAACTCAAACGGGTAAGCCACTGGTTCGACCAGTGCGACTTGAACAGCTTTAAGCGTTCCGAGAGTAGAATTCTACTCCGGTGGTTTGATGAGATTCACGACCATTGGTAAGGCTAAACGCCCGACACACCATGCTTTGAGGGGCAATGCGACTTTGGCCGAATTCTACTTCTGTGGTCACCAATGATGGTGAATCGCATCCGGCGGGGTTTGAGAAGAAAAGACCGGTGAACACTTTTGGGCACGGGGCTACGCGATCTCAACCGTTGGTTTCGAGCTTGAGTAGGTGCGTGCCTGCATTCGTGAGCAAAAAGCAACAGACGTAGAAGGCCGATTTTAGTGCTGCGGTTTTCCCGGTAGCCCCATGCTTATAACCAGTGACGTTGTTGCCGGGCGACCGCCTTTGAGGCAGCCCCACTCATCAAGCCACCGGCTTTGCCAGGGTGTCTGACTTCACATGAGATTGGCATATTCCAAAGTACATAGAATAAGGTGTTGGGCTAGATAGTGGGTTTTCTTATAACCTTATAGGTAAGGAAAATAAGGAAAATATGGACAGATATCCTATTTTGAAATTACCTTCGGTCCAGATAGCACTTTTATTGATCATTTTATTCTGCTTGTCTCCTTTCAGTAACTTTAATCCCGTTGGTTCCCTGGATCCTTGGATTTATACCGGGTACTTTACTAATCTAAAGTATCTTGTTGATACCTTTGGAGTTACTTATTATGTATCCAGATTACCATGGATAATAACTGGTCTAATTGTACATTCCTTATTTGCCCCCATTATAGCATCTTTACTAATTAATGTTATTCTGAGCTACTTATCTGGTATTTTTATCTATAGAGTAATTGGTAGGTACTTTGGGTCCCAGATGGCGTTTCTCAGTGCTGCACTTTTATTGCTAAATCCATATTATATAGGTTCAATTTTTTGGGATTACCCTGATGGAGCCTCGATGACGTGTCTACTAGGTGGAGCATCTATCCTACTTGCTCCACCAAGTGGATTAAAGCATTGGATTGTAATGGTGCTTGCGGGAGCAGTTCTGGCTGCTGCTGGATTTACAAACTTTATCAGCGGTATGGTGATTATTCCGTTACTGATAACTTATTTACATTTCAGCAAACGTTATCGACCTGCTCTTATCATCCAAGACGTAATCGCTGTGCTGGCAGGAGTGGTTGGTTTTACAATAATAATGGGCATTTTGAGTTTAGAGATTCTACATGAGTTCCGTTTTTTTGATGCTCAACTTAGACAATCGATGTGGAGCCTTGTAAAAGGTAATCTTAAGCCGTATACAATTCCATTTTCCCAGTGGATAAGAAACTCATATCGTCTTACAGTTTTTGTAGTGCCTACAGTTGTATCTATTATATGTCTATTTCGCCGTCCAGCTCCAATAGAGGAAAAGGAGTACGATCAACGTAGAGTGCTTATCTCCTTGATTGTATTTCAAATCCTTTCAATAGTACTTTTTGCTATCAATGAATTCTTTCTAGGTACACTTGTTCTTCAATCATCCTACGAATCTAGCTATTTGCTTGTACCTACGCTGTTGCTCACGAGTGCTCTGATAGGATATATCTCTTCAGATATGCCGATTGCCAAGTCTGCGCTTACAGGCTCAATTTTAGTCATCTCTACATTCGGAATGTGGAGCTACTCTATAGTATACTCCTATATTACATCTATTAGTCAGATGTGGATAATTATAGGAGTCCTAACCTTTATTGTTGTAATACTTGCCATATCGATCTCCAATGTGCTCTGGATAATGAGAGTTGCCTTTGGAAGTATGTTGGTTCTTCTATTGACAATTGCGATGCTCAGAGACCCCTGCATGAGCCGTGTTTTCAATAGTCAGATTGAGAGTTCCAAAGCTGCTTTTAAGGTGCAAAATCTCTTGAAGAGCGGAATAATTGATGATCGTAGGATTCGCTTTTGGTATGATCCTGATGAGCCCTTGGCCAATTTATTTCATTCTATTAGTTCACTATATTTATGGGGATATATCGACCTCACTAGTAAACTGCCCCAAATGACAAAGAAAGAATTGACGTCGATAATTCCTAAAAACATGACACTTATCCTAATTAGCAAAGAGGATGCAAGATTAATGCAGCATCGCCAGCTTCTCGAAGATAAGAAAATAATAAATCATATGAGAGGGCGATGGACAGTAAGAGAGGGCAATACGTCCTTCGAGATAATGCTTTTGGATGTCGAATTAGATAGTTCTACATGACATCATTATTGAAATAGTAATTCCTTCGTAAAAGAATAACAAAATTTATTATTTAATAAAGGAGTTCAAGTTGCCGGATATTTGCATAATCGGAGGAGCTGGACACGTTGGGTTGCCTCTATCAATCGTCTTTGCGATAAGGGGAAAGAAGGTTTTAGTTTGCGATATCAATGAAAAGGCCTTAGAGACAATTCGGCATGGCGTAATGCCTTTTATGGAAGAGGGCGCGGAGCCACTTTTGCAGGAGGCTCTTGCCGGAGGGATGCTGGAATTCACGTCGGACCCCATGGATGCTGTGGACACCCCGAATATAATCGTTACCATAGGTACTCCGGTTGATGAGTTCTTACATCCGACCCTGAGGGTTATAAATAATTGCATTGATGAGCTATTGCCGGTTTTATCCGATGACCACCTGCTGATTTTGAGATCGACCGTCTATCCTGGTGTTACGGAGTATGTCAGCAAGTATCTAAAATCCAGAGGAAGATATACTAAAGTCGCTTTTTGCCCTGAACGTATCGTGCAAGGACAGGCTATAAAAGAGATGCAGGTACTTCCTCAGATAGTTTCCGGTATCACTCCGGAAGCAGAAGATGCCGCTGCTCATCTATTCAGCAGTATCGCCAGTTCTATTGTACGCCTCAAGCCCATGGAGGCCGAGTTTGCCAAACTCTTCAGTAATGCATATAGATATGTACATTTTGCAGTTGCAAATCAGTTTTATATGATGGCGGCATCTGCCGGTCTCGATTACTATCGGATACTTGAGGGATTAACACGTGATTATCCGCGTGCTGAGACAATACCAAAAGCGGGATTCGCTGCCGGTCCCTGCCTTTTTAAGGACACAATGCAACTAGCGGCATTCTATAAGAATCAGTTTAGCATCGGCTATTCCGCGATGCTGGTCAATGAGGGACTACCTTCATTCATAGTCGACAATATGAAAAAATGTGGATCTCTGGAGGATAAAACCGTAGGATTGCTCGGTATGGCATTCAAGGCCGATAGTGATGATCCTAGGTGCTCACTGAGTTATAAGCTCAAGAAATTGCTAATGTATCAGGCGAAGGCCGTTCTTACTACAGACCCTATAGTAAAGGGTGACCCCGATATATTGCCACTGGAGGAGGTCGTTGAACGAAGCGATATTCTGGTTTTATGTACCCCCCATCGTGCCTACAAAGAATTGTATATTCCACAAAAGAATGTCATTGACATATGGAACTTCTGGGAATATTGATTATGACCTTGACGACCTCCCGGCTACATGAGAGAGAAAACATGGAACCAATAATTTCGCCGCACACCAGGATTCGCCACCCTTCATTCTTTAAGGTCGGTGACTACTCAATAGTAGATGATTTCTGTTACTTCTCCACAAAAGTCACTGTGGGTAGGTGCTCTCATATCGCCAATGGTTGCAGCATTGCCGGTGGCATCATGAATCAGTTCGTGCTAGGCGATTTTAGTAGCCTGTCCTCGGGGGTAAAGGTCTGGTGCGTGAGCGATGATTTTGTTAATGATATTGTAACTATACTCCCTGTTGGTGTCGAAAGCATCAAGTCCTCTCTGATTGTTGGGGATGTCAGCATCGGAAACTACACCGCAGTCGGGTCCAATACTGTAATTATGCCGGATAACGTTATCCCAGAAGGGGTAGCAATCGGGGCTCTGAGTTTTGTGCCTCCGAGGTTTAAATTTAAACCTTGGGCGGTTTACGCAGGCATTCCCATTCGGTTTATCAAACCTCGAAATAAAGAGAATGTGCTTCCACAGGCTGAGAGACTCTGTATGGTTCTAAACGAAAAGTCCTGGAGGTCAGAAAGTGAGTAAATCTATTTCGTGGTGGCAGCCACAGGTGGGTACGAGCGAGTTGCTGCTTATCAAGGAGGTTCTGGACAGCAATTATCTCAATGACGGTGATGTTACAGAAAGATTTGAGAGAAGGCTCGCGGAACTATTGAAAATTAAGCATGTTCTAGGGGTTACCAGCGGCACAACTGCCTTGTTTGCAGCTCTTGCAGCATTGGGAATCGGGCATGGCGATGAAGTCATCGTGCCTGATATTACATTTATCGCCACAGCCAATGCGGTAACCTGGGCAGGGGCCAAACCGGTCATCGTGGATGTTGAGGAGGCTTCATTGAATATGGCTCCCTCAACCTTCGAGGCTGCGATAACCTCACGAACAAAGGCTGTCATTCCCGTACATGTCAGTGGACGTTCCGCTAATATTCCAGAGATATCCGCGATAGCCATGACTCACAATATCCATGTTGTCGAGGATGCTGCGGAAGCTCTGTTATCAAAAGTCGACGGAAGGTGCTTAGGTACTTACGGGAAGGCTGGATGCCTTTCTTTTTCGCCAAACAAAACCATCACCACCGGTCAAGGGGGTGCTGTCCTTACGAACGATGACGCTCTGCATGCTCGCCTGCTTGAGATTAAGGATCAGGGGAGACCTGTGAGGGGTACGGGTGGTAACGATGTACATGTCAGCGTTGGATATAATTTAAAGTTAACTAATTTGCAGTCCGCTGTTGGAATTGCCCAGCTCTCATACCTCGAATCAAGGGTGGAAAAGATGAAGCAAATCTACAAATGGTATCGAGAATGTCTGGAGGACATTAGTGGAATAAGCTTGCTTGGTTTTAATATAGATGCTGGCGAGTCGCCTCAGTGGATAGATGCGATAGCGGAAAGGCGAGATGAGCTTATTCAATACCTTCTTGCACATAACATGCATTGTAGGCCATTTTGGTTTCCAATTCACACTCAAGCGCCCTACCGGCTACCCGATAATAAATTTGTCAACAGCGTGAGACTGGCTGCCAAAGCTTTTTGGCTTCCATCAAATTTTACCATGAGCCATGAGGATGTTCTTGCCGTTTGTGATAGAATTAAAAGATTCTTCAAATGAGATATGACGAATCAAGTGTATTTTCGGTCACGCTATCCTAATGAATTGGAATGCAAATATGATTAATGCTAACGAAGCTTGTTCTCCTATAGTACTGACGGTGATGCTTCCGGTACGCAATGATGGAATCAATCTCAAGATCATGCTTAAAATGCTGAAAGCCACATTGGAAGTTCCACACGAAGTACTCGTGGTTCACGACGACCCTGACGATGACAGCAGAAGCATTGTTCAATCGATGCAATGCGAATACACCAGAGTAACAGCTGTCCACAATAGATATGGCAGAGGAATCATTAATGCCATTCGGTTCGGTGTCGAAATGGCTTCGGGCGAGTATGTTTTGATCTTTGCAGCCGATGAGGTCGGACCTGTACTGGCTGTGGATGAGATGCTTCGATTGATGGAGGCCGGATGTGATTTTGTAAGCTGTACGAGATACGCGCATGGTGGTCGGCGATTGGGGGGATCGTTCATAGGAGGATGCCTGTCCCGGTTTGCCAACAATCTCTTCCATAGATTATCTGGAATGGAGCTTACTGACGCTACCACCGGTATTAAGATGTTTCGCCGGGAGATATTCAATGCTCTCAAGCTTGAAGCCAGTCCAATAGGGTGGGCCGTAGCATTTGAAATGTCCATAAAGGCCCAACTAGCCGGTCTAAAACTTGGAGAGGTTCCGATTATATCCATTGACAGGCTTTACGGAGGTAAATCCACATTCAAGGCATTGCCCTGGATTAGGGAATACCTGAAGTGGTTCATATGGGGGATGGTTCGGTTACCCAAACCTTACATAAACGAAAAGCAACAGATACTTGTTCGAGTACCTAAATTCCTACCCTTAAAGGAGAACTAACGAAGGTGGGCAGAAAGCATCTGGTTACCGGAGGTACAGGATTTATAGGCGCTGCTCTCGTACGTCGACTGATTAAAGAAGGACACAGCGTTCGCGTTCTGGATAATCAATCCAGAGGAGCGACAAGGAGACTGGCGGATGTAGAGGGGAAGTTCTCATTGATAGAAGGGGATATAAGAGATGCCAAGGTAGTGGAGAATGCAGTAATGGGGGTGGATTGTGTGTGGCATCTCGCCTTCGTGAATGGTACCGAGTTCTTCTATACGAAACCGGAACTTGTACTCGACGTCGGTGTAAAAGGAATGGTAAATGTACTGGATGCCTGTTTGAATGGAACTGTACCGGAACTCATCGTGGCCTCCAGTTCTGAAGTTTACCAAACGCCTGTGGTGATTCCCACTACCGAATCAGTACCGATGATGATTCCCGACCCCTTGAATCCAAGATATTCATATGCGGCAGGCAAGATTATCAGCGAGATTATGAGCATAAATTACGGGAGGAAGTATTTCAAGAGAACACTCATCTTCCGACCTCATAATGTGTATGGACCCGATATGGGGTGGGAACACGTTATCCCTCAATTTATCAAACGCATGCAGGATCTTGTCGAAAAATCCCGTGGTCCCGTGCGATTTCCGATCCAGGGTACAGGGGAGCAGACCCGCTCTTTTATATTCATTGACGATTTCATCGAAGGATTGATGGTTGTTATGGAGCGCGGAGAGAATCTGGGAATTTACAACATTGGAACGATGGATGAGATCACTATAGCCGATCTTGTTCGCATGGTAGGAAAATACTTCGAGCGGCAGGTTGAGACGATCCCAGGTGAACCCGCAAAGGGAGGCACTCTCAGGCGATGTCCCGACACATCTAAGCTTATTGCATTGGGGTTCAAACCTGTAGTCTCTCTCAAAGAGGGGCTTGAGCGTACTGCCGAATGGTACATCGAGAACGAACGTTGACTTTCCAAGTAGATATGCACATGAAGAGGAGCAAGTAATATGGCTAATATTATGAAACTCGCGGCGGGAACAGGGTCGAGCATAGTCGTTAATAGATGTCAAGTTTGCGAGAATCCGGACCTACAGTCAATCCTTTTCCTGGGTTATCTACCACCCGTAAATCAGATGCGGCCTGTTGGAGAATCTCTGAAGGAGCAGCCAGCATATCCCGCAGAGTTGATGTATTGCCCTCGTTGTCAGCTTGTTCAACTCGGTCTGATAGTGGATAAAGAGGTTTTGTTTCCTCCAGAATATCCGTATACAAGCGGCACAACCAGAATACTACGTGAAAATTTCTCTGAACTCTATCAAGAGTGTAAGACAATTGTGTCCCTGGAGATGGAGGATCTCATCATCGATATTGGATCCAATGACGGGACGCTCTTGAGTAATTTCAAGAATAATGATCATCGGGTTCTTGGTATTGAGCCGACTCAAATGGGTAATTTGGCCAATGAGAGGGGCATCCCGACGGTCATCAGCTTCTTTGACTCACCCACCGCAGAGAAAGTAAAAGTAGAGCAGGGGCCTGCAAAGGTCATCACTGCCACGAATGTGTTTGCCCATATAGAGAATATACATAGCATAGTCGACGGTATTATGGTATTGCTCAAGGATGATGGAGTTTTCATATCTGAGTCGCATTATTTTGTAAGTCTAGTCGAAACACTTCAGTATGATACCATCTATCATGAGCATCTTCGATATTATTCTCTTAGCAGTCTATCTTACCTTTTAGATATGCACGGACTTGAGGTTATCCATGCCAAGCGTATTCCCACTCATGGGGGATCTATCCGTGTATATGCCGCCAGGAAAGGAGTATATAGGCCCCAATCATCTGTTGCCGCCATTCTTAAGGAAGAATCCGTTGCAGGTCTCGATGCGAAAACGTTGGCGGAGTTTAAGAGACGTGTGGTGCAATCGAAGGTTGATCTTTACACGCTTATCGCAGATATTAAGAGCAAAGGCCAACATCTTTATGGTATCGGCGCTCCTTCGCGTGCGAGTACATTAGTCAATTATACGGGACTTGATGATGGTATACTGGACTATGTATTGGAAGTAAAAGAGTCTTATAAGATAGGCAAGTACATGCCTGGTACGCTGATTCCTGTTGTTGATGAGATCAAACTTTTCGAGGATCAACCTGAATTTGCCTTGCTGTTATCTTGGCACATTGCTGATGAGTTGATTCCAAAACTCCATGAAAGGGGATATAGAGGAGATTACATTGTACCGTTGCCGGAGCCGAAGATAGTTAAAGTATCAATGTAACAAGACTTGGGGCAGGTTGCCCCGGAAGACGGTGACCGTACAGAGTTGAACTAAACCGCTACGCAGTGAAAAAGTGGTTTTTTTTTTGGATCCCCATAATCAAAACTCATGCCAAGGGCGGTTTCGCTAACTCGACGTATGTGCGAATGCACGCGGGAATGGGTGAAGCCGAGGTCTGTCGGCCTCGCATAAACGCCTATTGGTTAGGGTCTGCTTTTTCGGGTGTCGGATGTCTAAGATCATCTCAAGTGAAAAGGTTTTTTCAACCAATTGGTTTGACCTCGTAGCACGCAAGGTTGCTGGGCAGGATTTACCTTACTATTGCCTTGAGCTATCGGACTATGTCAGTGTACTTGCCCTCACACCCGATCGTAAGCTGCTGATGGTAACTCAATACAGGCCTGCGGTTGGTCGCTTTACATTGGAATTTCCCAGTGGCCATGTGGATGAAGGCGAAACTCCAGAGGGTGCAGCCGTTCGGGAATTGGTTGAGGAGACGGGGTACGAAGCTCAGGACATCGAGTGCATTGCCTGCCTTTCACCGGATACGGGTAGGTTAGCCAACCGTCTCTGGTGCTACTTCGTCCCCCTGGCCCTGAAGTCGACAACCTCCGCTGTTGAGGACGGCATTAGGTTAGTAGAACTTCATGTTGATGAATTAATCTGCAAACTTCAAAATGGCGAGTTCGATCATGCTCTTAACATCGTGGTTTTATTCTTGGCCATCCTTAAGAATAGAATCCCCGCTTCAATCCTTCCGCCGGTTGGAGCAATGTTTGAATCATACGATGGCAGGCTAAACATCGAAGGAAAAAAGTAAGCTTTGTTCCTCTGATCAGAATTCACGGTTTAATTGAATATGAAGCGATATTTTTTAATGATCTCTGGTTTTGCGGTAAGCTTTACTTGCCTTTGGTTGGCCGTACGAAATGTTCCTTTCAAGGAACTTCTTTCCGCCCTCGTTGGCGCGCGTATTCCCTGGATTATTCTGGCCTTAGTGCTGCTGATGATATCGTTGTTTGCCAGAGCGAAAGTCTGGCAGACCCTCCTGAGCAGAAGGGCCGGTTTAAGTGATTCCTTCTGGGCTGAGATGATCGGCTTCCTCTTCACGAATATTTTGCCTCTGCGCATGGGAGATGCTGCACGAGTCGTCGCTATGTCAAAAAGACGAGATATTCCCTTGATTCAAGTAGCTGGCGCCGCCGCATTGGAGAGGTTGCTTGATATGTGCATGATTCTCCTCGCTCTGGTCGCATTGCTACCTCTCATGGAGATTCCGGCTCGCATGAGAAGCGCCGGGATGATCTTCGGAGTACTGGTACTTACAGTCGTAATTTGCCTCGTTATCCTGATGCGGTTGGGTGAGCGGGGCGAGAACGTGCTGAGGTCTGTCTGCAGATTCTTGCCGGTATTGCACGAAGAGAAGATACTGACGCTATGGCGGCAAAATATAGAAGGAATTTCCTTGTTATTCAGGTCCGGTGCAATGCTGCCAGCCTTTTGCTGCTCCTTGGGGATCTGGGTTTTTACTATAGCTGCAAACTGGGCAATCATCCGTGCCTTTCAACCGGACGGCACTCTTGCGGAAGCCTCATTCATGTTAGTAGCGATATGCCTAGCAATAGCAGTGCCTTCATCTCCCGGATTTATTGGGGTCATACAGTGGGCGGGGCAGCAGGCTCTCGTTCTGCCGTTCCACGGCAAGTACGATCATAGCACCGCACTGGCAATAGTTCTTGTAAGCCATATGTCGTCCTACCTCACTACCTGCATCCTGGGCGTGATAGGACTCTCGCGTTTCGGCATGTCCTTCAAGCGTCTCAGGGTGGATGCGGCTGGTGTTTCCGCATCTTCGCCGAGTTCCTCTCCAGTGGCCGGGCGCGGATAATCCCGTCCGGATGCCAATGTTGTTGTGACTCAAGCCCGGCAACGTCCTCCCGTCTATTCCCGCAGCTTCGTTTCCCCAGGCGCTAATTTCTCGAGCGTCTTCTTCAGCACCTTCACACCCTTCCCGCCTCATTCCAGCCTGCACACCCACAGCCCGTTGACCGGGCGATCGGTCACGGGGCGAAGGCCGTTTCGCTTTCCCTTCTCCATGTCGAAGTAGCCGGGCTTGTCCGGCAGCACAACGTACCTGACGCCGAGGGACTTCAGGCGGGCGGAGCAGGGGTCGATCCCGACCGTGTAGCTGTCCGCGGTGAGGAGCTTGAACTCGACGGAATCGCCGGCTCCGGGTTCGAACAGAATGTGGGCGTACCGATTGTAGATGTCCCTGTGTTTGCCGTCAGGGTCGAGCGCTTTCAGGGTTTCGAAGTCGGGTATGTACTTGACGGCATTGAGGACCCTGACGCCAGTCGCCACGAAGAACTTCTGCGTCTGGTCGGTCCCGAAGACGACCCACCGGGCCTCCGGCTCCCTGGCGGCAATCTCGCGCACTACCCCGTTTACGTCCTTGTTGAAGAGAGGGC
>CAYOVG010000006.1:0-55978 GCA_964407285.1 uncultured Syntrophobacteraceae bacterium | reverse complement strand
ATGTGGTTGTAGTAGATCACGGTGAGCGAGCGAATGCCTTTGATCCATGCGTCCATGATCAGGTGAGTCGGGGATTTGCGCCCCTTGGTGTTGGCGTCGTGGACGTGGTCGTCGAAGGTGACCTGGTTCCATTCCTCGGGCATCTCGAGGAGGTGGTATCGCTTGAGTTGCGCGCGGATCACGCGGGGTTTGCCCGATGCGGCGGTCCGGAAGTCGTGAGCCAGTTGGAGTTGGCGGTTGAGGTCGTGGTCATTTTGGGAGCGCACGAGTTCTTTCATGATCTGAAGGAGGACGCGGCCGGTGTTTATTCTGAGCGTCCCGCGGCCGGCGTGGAGCACTTCGTCGCGGACCGATCTGAGCGCCGTCAACCGCTCGTCGGAGCTGCCGACTTCCAGCACGTCGAGCAGGTTTATGACGGCGTAGGCAATGCGCAGTTCTTTAGGGGCGGCCATTTCCTTGATGCCGTCGGGGTGCATGTAGGGAACGAGCAATCGCTTGAGCGAGGTCCGCGAGGGCGCTCGAGTGAGCACATCGTTGACGATGGTCAGCAGATTATAGTCCTGTTTGTCGAAATGCATGCGGGCCGCCGCGCTCCTCCTGCTCTCCTGGAAAGTTTGTCCGTAGGCGCTGTCGTCATTCACTTTCGATTATAAACCAAATCAGTCCGGAGCGCCATGGAATGGTAGGGGCCTCGGTCATTCGTCGGCGTCGGCGTCGGGGTCGTCCGTCGGCCTTCCGGCCGGCGCCCTGCCCGCGACATATGCAGGGGGCAACGCTTCGCTTTCGCCCCCTGTTTCGAGGGCGCTCACTCCGTGGGAGCCTCGATGTGCATGGTCTTTTCTCGTCGGTCGAATACTTCTTTTCGAAGTGCGGGATTAAGTTAAAATATCTTCCAGAGGACTGAAAGGCCGGGAAAGGGGGAGTATCCGGAGACGAAGATCTTCCGGTACGTCATCTACTGCTTCGGAAACCAGGGGTTTCGCGTCTTCGAGATCGAGTAATCGATATAGAAGCTCGCAAGGGAAGAGCTTAGGCAGGATTATGGAAGTTCGCAATGGAAAACATCGAAGCCGGAACAGGGGAAGAGCTTAGGGGCGATCCGGGGACCAACAATGGTGGGGCGGGGTTTCGGCCCCGCCGGTAAGGAGTGGCGGGGCCGAAACCCCGCCCTGCCAGATTCGTGCTTACCGGGAGCCTGTGACTTGTAACCCTCGATGCGTGGCGCAATCCGCGCGCAACCCGGATGCGACCCGCCTAAAACGTGTGTATCCGTATTCCGCGCTCGTCGATCATGTACCACTTGGTCCATGTGCGGCTGTTGCTGACTTCGGTGGTTTCCAGGTAGACCGGGCGCTCCCACAGGTGGAAGATATGCTCCAGGGTCCTTCGGCAGTACTCCTCATCGAGCGGGAGCCCCTCGAACGCATGGTGCAGGAATAGCTGCAAGCCCCCCTGGTAGTTGCCGTCCACCACCAGGATGCGCGGGATTCCCCAGTTCATGAGGCTTCGCACCAGCGTCTGCTTGACCTTGAACCAGTCCGTTTCCTCGACGATCACATCGTAGTGGGTGTACCTGTCCTTCTCCTGGTAGATGTAGAGGTTCAGTTCGTCGATCACTTCCTTGTTCAGGAATTCGTCGATAAAGAACCAGTCCATGTGCGTCCGGCGGATCTCGAAGATCTTCTCCGTGCCCTGCATCAGTTGGGTGTCCCACTTCCTGAGCTTCCGGGCATCCCGGCACTCTTCGTATTCCTGTCCGAAGCGGCCCGTGTTCCACCGCTTTTCGATGTTGGTGAAAAGGGTCCACCCGAGCAGGTACGGGTTTATCATGTTGGGGTGGTGGGCTTTCACTCGGGCGTTGTAGAGGTTGTAGTAGCCGTGTTCCTCCGGGGTCAGGAACCCCATGGTGAACAACCGCTGCATGATCTTCTCGTGCCAGTAGGTGGCCCATCCCTCGTTCATGATCTTGGTGCGCCGGTAGGGCAGGAAGTAATGGCCCTGCGCCTTGATGACGCTCAGCACGTCCTTTTCCCATTCCTGCAGGGGGCGAGGGGAGTGTTCGATGATATAGCCCAGCATGTCCACCGTGGGCTCGGGCGGGGTCTTTTTCCTCAGGAGCCTCTTTTCCTGCCATGTGGGGACTTTCCGTTTAGGCACGAGGTCGTCGTAACTGCCGCCGGGGGCAACGCTTTTCTCCCATCCGTAGAGCCGTTCCCGCGTCTGCTTCTCGCTCTCCGGTTTGATGAGATCGTCGGGGTCTATGTTCCACTGCAGGGCGAGGCCCGTGTCGATGATCCTTTCGACCGCTTCCAGGCCGTAGTCCTGTTCGTACTGGCGAAAACGCGCCGCCGATTCCGACGCGGAACTGAGCATGTCCCGGCGGGTCAGTTGGAAGTGGCGGTTGTTCTTCATGAAGTCGTTGTGAGCGTACACGTGGGCCATAACGAGCACCTGGATCGGGAACGGGTTCGTATCCATGAGGTAGGCCCGGCACGGGTCGCTGTTGAACACGACTTCATAGGGGACCCCATAGCCGTGCTCGTACCTGGTACGCTCGATTTCATAGTCCCTGCCGAAGCTCCAGTGAGAGAAATTGACCGGCAGGCGATAGGCCATAATTTCAAGCATCTTCTGTTCGGGGACGATGTCGAACTCCTGAGGCATGAAGTCCAGCCCGAATTCCAGAGCGATATCACGAATAACATGGTCGGCCTCGTTTAGTCTCACCAGGTCGGTTCTGCTCGTCATCGAAAACACTCCTTAACCGGTTGCCGAACCGTTCAGCGGTTACCGGTCGTACCCGATTTCGGGACGTAAAAGCGCACGCAGCGCCGGGTAGAGATCCTTCTTGGTCCGTATGACCACTCCGAGGATCGGCGATTCGCTCCACTGCCCCTCAAAATGGAGGAAACCATCGTGAACGCTTTTTCTCAGTCCCAAAGACCGGCGGTAAGATTCCATGAGGACGGACGAGGAGTACTCGCCGGGGATCTCCCCGTATCCGAACGCCGAAACCCCGCGGCTCAGCATGGCCTTGAGTGAGCGTACGGTACGTTCCACATCCCAGTCCTCTCCGTCGGAGAAGTGGAAAGGATAGACGTTCCACCTGCTGGTGGGGTACTCCGTATCGATCAGCTCCAGGGCCAGGTCGTATGCCGAATAGCAGTAGGTGCCGCCCGATTCGCCCTTATGGAAAAAGTTATGCTCGTCCACGAGCTTGGCTGTCGTGGTGTGAGCGATGAAGCGGATTTCCACGTGCTTGTAGATGCTCCTCAGGAAGGATATCATCCAGAAGTAGAAAGAGCGGGCAAGGTATTTTTTCATCGTGCTCATACTGCCCGAGACGTCCATCATGGCCAGGATCACGGCGTTGGACCGGTATTCGACATCTTCCGTGAGCGTGCGATAGCGAAGGTCCGAACTGTCCAGGTAGACCCGTTGCTTCTCCTCCTGGTCTTCTTCCTCTCCCGTCTCGGTTTGCGGCATGAGGGCCGCGGGAGCGCGTTCGACGGCAGCGCCCGGCTCCGGCTCCGGGCGCAGGATGGCCAGAGCATCCAGTAAATCCCCTCGGGCGGAAGCCAGGGCATCCCTGCACTCCTCCTCCGGAAGGCCCGTGCTGTCCATCAGTTCCGCAACCAGCACTTCCGTGCGCTTGATGGCTTCCTTGATGGTTCTCTTCTTGTCGAGTCTCGGCCGTATCCCGTGCTTTTCCAGGGATTCCCATTTCCAGCCCTTGGGTATTACGGACTCCCGAATCTCCTTCTTTCTAAGGTTCGGGAGTCCAAGGTCGTCGAACATCATGTTGATGAGTTCTTCAATATTGATTTCCGTTTCCAGGTAGTCCACGCCCGGTTCCTCACCGGGCTTTCCCGGCTGCCCATGGCCGGGTTTGGGGCGCTGCCCCAGAGTCTTTCCCTTCTGCGATTCGCCGCTGCCGAATCCTCCACCCGATCCTTCCCCCTGCCGGTGAATGAAGCGATAGCTCTTTATCCCTCGGATGGGAACGCGAAGAATCTGGTTCTCCTTTCGGGTGATAATGGCCTCATCGCTTATAATATCCGGAAGGTTCTGCCGGATCGCCTCCTTGATCTTTTCCCTGTGGCGGGCGGCGTCCGTCTGCCCTCTCCGGCCCGAATCGTAGTTGGGTCGAGTGACTGCCATGGAAACTATTCCTCCTTCCTGAGGATATCACCCACGAACTGGAGGAGGTTTTCAGCGCAAATGGGACAATAGCCTTTCTCCATGAGCTTGGTGATGGCGTCGTCTCTGCGCCTGATCGTCTTGGGGTCCTTTCTTGTCTTGTCGGCCAGAGTCAGGGAGACGATGTTCTTCAGGTCCCCTATGAGCTTCTTCTCGATGGCGTCCTGGAGAGGAATGTAGGTTTTGAAATCGAAACGTTCGCCACGGTCGATGGCGTCCGATTTGAACACGAACAACCCCTGCCGGAATTCGCTCTTCGCCGCTTCGGAAATGCCGACCATTTCCTCGATCGATCGCATCAGCCTCTCATCGGGTTCATGCTCTTCGTGAGTCACCGGGTCCATGATCTTGCGCTTGAGGCAATACGCGGTGGCGTTCCTCATGTAGTTGTCGAAGAGGGCTTCCGCCTGGTCCTCATAGGCGAACAGAAAGGCCTTGTTGACTTCCTTTTTCGCCCGGTTGCGGTATTCCGCCAGAACACTGTCCTTTTCGGCCATCAGCAGGGACATGTAGAGGTTCTTTTCCTCCTGGGTGAACCCGATATGGTGGTCGAACTGGTGCTTGAGCGCCCGGATGACGTCGACCGGGTTGATGCAGGCATGGCCGTCCTTGGCGGTCCCAAGAGCTACGTTGAGGGCGTTCATGATGAACCGCGGGCTGATCCCCGTCATGCCCTCGCCCTTCTCCTTGCCCTCGATCCAGAGCCTCTTGACGTCCACCGGGTCTCTTTCCTTTTCCATTATGGCCTCGCCGTTGTAGTACTTCGCCTTCTTGACGAGGTCGGGGCAGAGGTGGGACCTGGTGAGGCGCGTCAGGACCGCGAAGAGCGCGGCGACTTCGAGGGTCAGCGGGGCGATATGCACCCTTTCATTGAACTCGCTACGCATGATGAGCTTATTGTAAATGGCCATTTCATCGCGTACGCGCAGGTTGTACGGCACGTAAATCGGGTACATCCTGTCGTGCAGCGCTTCGTTTTCCTTGTTCGCCTTGAACTTCTCGAACTCCGTCTGGTTCGTGTGGCTCAAGATCAGCGTGTCGATATAGATCTGCGGGAAGCCGGGAGCCTTGATCAACTGTTCCTGCGCGACGGTTATCAGCACGTAATGGAACTTGATGTCGCACTTGAGGATCTCGATGTACTCGATGAGTCCGCGGTTGGCGATCTGGATTTCCCCGTCGAACTTGTACCCCATGGGGTGGCCTTCGCCGTACCTGGTGATCTTGGAAAGATCCACATGGCCTATCAGTTCCGAAATGTCCTGGTTCTTTGGGTCCGAAGGCTGGAAGGTGCCGATTCCGGCGCGGTCCTGCTCGCTCAACTGGAGTTGGACCACCGGCATGCTATCCCATTTGTAGGACCCGTTGTCCTCACGGAATTGCTCGACGTTGGTCAGCTTGTACTTGCAAACGGGGCACAGGTCGCCTTCGATTCTGACGCCCAGCAACTTCTCGAACTCGGGACGAAGCGAACGGGGAACCAGGTGCAGCGGTTCCTCGTGTATGGGACATCCTTCGATGGCGTAAAGAGGCACCCGTGTCCTCTCCAGGCCGCGGCGAAGGAGAGTTGCAATCGTCGATTTTCCCGACGAAACCGGTCCGACCAGTATCAGGATACGTTTTCCGGTTTCCGTCCGATTGGCTCCGGCACGCAAGAACCTGACCAGATCGTGCAGAGGTTCTTCAATTCCGAAGATCTCTTCCGAGAAGAAATTATAGCGCACCATGTCTTCGTAATGGGGCAGCATTTCGAACTCGGTGATATCGCGGGTTCCGTCCTGTACGATCATGTCGTAGATCCGCCCCGGAGCCGATTGGGCGATTTTGGGATTTGCGTGGACCATGGCCATGTATTCCTTCATGGTACCTCGCCAAACACCCTCCGAGAGCGATCTCGACTTGTGTATCAGAGCATCCATGGTGTCTTTCAAGAAGCTATTGCTTTCGTCCATATTACACAGCCTTTCCGGTAAATCGTTTCTTAACCGATATGATATGTAGGTGCCTGCCGCTTCACAATCTTTGGAACCTGCCCATAGTTCACGGGGTTATCGTCACAGTGTTCACTATTTCCGATAGAAAAGTTACACGTTTTGAGCAGGAGCGCTCAGATAGAATGCCGAGGAGAAAAATGATTACTCAGAAGGAGAAGGAGCCATGCAAGAAGTGGCCGAATGAACTAAATCATGTGCGGAAGGGCGTCATGAGCCGATTTCCCTACCCGACTACACAGGAAGGAGAATCCATCCATGCAAAAACCCGTGGCGTCACGTACTCCATGACCTGCCACTTCTTCCAGGGAATTGGTTGTCAGAAAGAACAGAAAACAGGCATTCCCATGTCTTTTTCATAGCTCGAACCGGTCCTGGCACCTCTCCCCACCATAGTTTTCAATGGTTTCCAAATACTAACTCCAATCAACTACCACTTATTAAATTAAATAGAGGGGACCCCTTTGGCAAGGGTACCACCGCGTTCTTCCTCATGATTATTGAGAGGAGACGGGAAGTGAAGAGAGGAAGGGAGGAAAGCGGACGGGATGGGGAGGAGACGGAAGAGGAACGGTGGTGAGGAAAGGCCGGGGGTGGGGAGGGGCGACAAGTCGTTAGGGTGCGAGGCGCGCACCGGACTTTCATGAATAGATGGACCTCAACGGAATACGGAAGCGTTCTTCATTCGGTATGCAGACTCCTTGCAGGGGAGCGCCCCTTCACCCATTCACCCACTCACCTATTCACCCCTTCACCCACTCACCGCCTCCCCATTCCATGTCAAAACGATCTTGCCGAAATGACGGCCGCTTCTCATGTGCTGGTGGGCCTCTTCCACCTGTTCAACAGGGTAGACCCGGTCGATGACGGGATAGACCGCTTTCGATGCGAGAAGCGGCAGCGCCTTTTCCTTAAAGGCTCTCAGGATAGATGTCTTCTCCTCCTTCGAGCGGGTCCTGAGCACGGAACCGATGATCCTCAACCGCCTGCTCAGGATCGATGAAAGGTCGATTTCGGCTTTACCGCCCCCCATCAGGCCGATCATCACGAGACGACCCCGGTTCGCGAGGATTTCCACATTCTTCGCAAGATAGGCGGCCCCAATCCAGTCCAGGATCACATCCACGCCCTTGCCGCCCGTGAACTCGGAAACCCTGGCCGGGAAATCCTCAAGCTTGTAGTCGATGCCGTGGGCTGCCCCCAACTCCATGCATCGCCGTATCTTCTCGCGCGAGCCGGCGGTGATGATCACCTCCACCCCGGCATTACGGGCCAGTTGAATGGCCGCCGTGCCGACGCCGCTTCCTCCTCCGTGGATCAGCAGCGTTTCGCCCGCTTTTATATCCGCCTCCGGAAAGAGATTCAAAAAGGCGGTAATGAAGACTTCCGCGGCCGCCGCGGCCTCAATGAAACCGAGGTTATCCGGAATGGGGAGCAAGTGATCGGCCGGAACCGCCACGTAGCGGCCGTAACCTCCCCCGGACACTATCCCGAAAACCCGGTCTCCGGGGCGCCGGTCGCCTGTTTCGGGTGACTCCGGGGCCACAACGCCGGCAAAATCCAACCCCAACAGGGGGGACGCTCCCGGCGGAGGGGGATAGAGACCCCGGCGCTGGAGCAGGTCCGCGCGATTCACGGAACAGGACTCGACCCGCACCAGCACCTCACCGGAACCCGGTACGGGCATCGGGGCATTGTCTATCTCAAGAGTATTCCAGTCTCCCGGCTTACCGGTTTCAAGGACCCTTACCGCGGGCATCAGCTTGTCGTTCATGCGCGCCTCCGCAATATCGGCGTTTCGCTTCAACCGATGTCATCGCACAACAAGCTAATACCTCGAATCCAGCATGTCATAGATGTTCGTTCCCCGTGCGCCGGGTTTGCCGACTTTGTCGAACAGGAATATGACGCTGATCCGCCTGTTTCTCGGGTCGGAAGGGTTGTCTTCCACCAGCGGGGCCCTGTCTGCAAAACCTGCTATGCGGGATATCCGGCCGGGGTTGACCCCGTCCACTTCCAGTTCTCTGCGCGCGGCGCAGGCCCTTGCTCCCGAAAGCTCCCAGTTGGACGTTTCCCCCCTTGCCGGGGATGAGTCGGTGTGCCCCTCGATGGCGATTTTGTTCGGTATGCTTCTCGCTATGTCGGAAACCACTTTCAGGATTTTTCTACCGGTTTCCGTGAGTTGAGCGCTGCCCGGAGTAAAGGCCGCGTTGGCTTCCGAATCGATAATCTGAATCCGTATGCCGTTCTTCGTCATATCGACGACGAGCTGGTTTCTCAGTTTTTCCAGTTTCAGGTTGATCTGTTCGATAACGAGGGCTTCCAGTTCTTCCTTCGTGATTCCCAGTTCCTTGCCTTCTCCTTCCTGGAGGTCCACACCCGGGATATGCCCTTTCACTATCTTCGGGCCGCCTTCATGCATGAAGGACTCGCCGGACTTCTCGAACAGGCTGAACGTTTTGAAGTAGAGGGAAATCTGGGCTTTCTTCTCTGGAGAAACCATGGAAAGAAGCCACATGAGCAGGAAAAAAGCCATCATGGCGGTCACGAAATCGGCATAGGCCACTTTCCAGCTTCCCCCGTGGCCGGCCGCGTGAATGTTCTTGGTCCTCGTGATGATGGTCTTCTTCGGTTTGTCGTCCATGGCCGCCCCTTTAAAGCCCGGTTACTTGCTCTTGGCGCTCTTGATCGCTTCTTCCATTTCGAGGAACGACGGTTTGAGCTCACCCGGAATGATTCTTCTGCCGAACTCGACGGCCAGTTGTGGAGAGGTCGTATTGACGAATGCAACGAGAGCCGCCTTGAGCACCGTCAGGTATTCCTTGTCTTCGGCGGCAATGCTCTCCAGGTTCCTGGCCATCGGACCAACGAATCCATAGCACATGAGCACGCCCACGAACGTACCCACCAGCGCGGCGCCGATGTGATGTCCCAGGACCTCCGGGGGTTCGTTGATCTTTCCCATTGTGATGACGACGCCGAGCACCGCGGCGACGATGCCGAGGCCCGGAAGCGAGTCGGCGATATTGGCGATGCTTTTGGAGGGTATCAAGGCCTCTTCGTGGTGAGTCTCGATCTCGCTTTCGAGCAGCGCGGCCAGTTCGTGGGATTCGATGTCGGTGATGGAGATGGTCCGCAGCGTATCCGCGATGAAGGCGAGCGCATGGTGGTTTTGGAGGATCTTAGGATACTTCTTGAAGACTTCGCTGTTCTCGGGATTATCCACATCCGCTTCGATGGCGACCACGCCTTCCTTCCGGATCTTGAAAAAGATCTCGCTCAGCAGCATGAGCGCTTCTTTGTAGTCGTCTTTCGTATAGGCCTTTCCTTTGAAAAGCACGCCGAATCCCCCCATCACCATCTTGATGATTTTCATCGGGGATGCGATTACGAACCCTCCAATGGCCGCACCGAAGATGATGATGAATTCGTTGGGCTGCCACAGTATCGCCAGATTTCCGTGTGACATGACATACCCGCCGACAACACAACCCAAAACGACAGCTATTCCGATGATTACAAACACTTCACGCCCCTCCCCGATCGCAGGCCGGTATGCAAATGCGGCCCCAGTCCGCCCGGGCATCCGGCATTACATCCATGAAGACGACACGCTTTTGCGGATTCTTACCAGGATAAATATCAACCGGCAAGACGATCGCTGTCAATAAATAATGCGGCCGGCGCAAGTGACGCGACTGCATTTCGGGATACCCGGATCGTACCTAACGGGCCCTCAGCGCATTGACTATATTGAGGCGCGACGCCCGAAAGGCCGGCAGCATTCCGCCCAGTATTCCCATCACCGCGGCGAACCCCAGCGCATCCAACGCTATGGGCAGAGTCAGCGTGAAGCGAAAGGACAGTTCGGAGAACGTCTGCCAGTTCATGGTCGAGATGGTGATCCGGTTCATCAGGGAAGCCGCCCCCAATCCCAACAGCCCGCCGAACAAGCTCAGGAAAAGCGACTCCATCACGAAAGCCGTCAGAATCGTCCACCGCTGAAACCCCAACGCCCTCAGCGTGCCTATTTCCGCCGTACGGTTCGCAACCGCCGCGTACATGGTGACCATCGCGCCGATGATCGCTCCCAGACTGAAAATGAGCGTCAGCACGATTCCCAGGATACGGATGAACCGGGACATAAGCTCCGACTGGGCCGCATAGTATTCCGTTTCTCTCCGGGCTTCCACCGTAAGTCGGGGATCGCTCCGGACACTTTCCTCCAGCGCCGGAAAGGACGCCGGGTCGTTCAGTCGGGCGATCACCGACGAGTAGACGGGACGTTTGAACGTCCCCATCAAAACGTCCGCATCCGTCCAGATTTCCGAATCGAAACCGGTACCATTAGCATCAATAATGCCAACCACGGTCCAGGAACGCATCCCAAAATTGATTGTCTGCCCCAATCCACCGGAATTGAAGCGCTGTGCGATGTTCTTGCCCACGACGACTTCGGTCGTCCCCTTCTCGAAGCGGCGCCCCGACGAGACCTTGACCTGGGGGCGAAGGGCGAACGATGTCTCGGGATCGACGCCTCGAACATTCACGTTCGCCACCGCGCCCGAATCCCGCCTGTTGAGCCCTATGAGCACAACCGTCTCCCTGGCCGCCATGGGCCGTCCGCCATCGTTCAATGCAATTTCGGAGAGATTCTCCAGCACCGCCGCCTGGTCCCTTTCGACCATGCTCTGAACCTCGGTTTCGGAAGAGCGGCGCAAGAAGACCACATTCTCATTGCTTCCGGTGCTCACGAGCGTTTTTTCGAGCCCCTCCGCCAGCATCAGGACGGCGGAAAACACGAACACGACAAGTCCCATGCCGCCGGCCGTAAGAAGCGTGGTGAGCCGCCGGACCCATAGATTTCTGTAGCTGTAACGAAAAAGCATCATTGGACGAACACCGCTGTTTAGATTGGTTCATCACAGGCGCTCCAGCGCCCGGGGAGGACCCCGAAAAGAGAAACCAAAACAGAGAGACGTTTGCATATGCTGTAAGCAAGCACGCTGACGGAATAGCGATGGAATAATAAAGGATCACTCTATCAATATCTTATCCCTCCGAGGAAGTCCACCATTAACGAACCGGCGAAGACTTTCATGGAAATGCGAACCTGTTGAAATGTAAAGACCGCAATGCTAGAAAAAAAGCAAATGCTAGAAAAAAAGCAAGGACCGGCTGGTTGATGTGCCGATTGGAGGACTCGGAATGGCTGGAGAACACAAATCCCGTATCGCTTTGGGAAAACGGTTGAGGACCTGTCCGTCTTTTCGGTGCCTGGGCGTCAGGACGGACTGGGATGCGTACGACGATTCCGAGAAGGAGGCCATTCGTCGCGCGGACAGGATTTACTATCCCGGACCGCTCTATGAGGACCTTTTTCTCTCCCTCGGAAAACAAGTGTTCCCGGCGAATTCCCGCAGGTTCATCGGAAACAAGATACGGCAGACGGAACTCTTTCAACTCCTCGGGATCTCGCACCCACGCACGCGCATCTACCATGGAAGGAACCGGCGGGAGCGCATAGGCAAAGACTTTCAGTATCCTTTTATAGCCAAGACTCCCATAGGCTCCGCCATGGGGAAAGGCGTATGGCTCATCGAGGACGATCCGGGTCTGGAACGCTACCTGGAAGGCCATCGGCCCGCCTATATCCAGGAATATCTGCCCATCGACCGGGATATCCGGGTCGTGCTGGTAAACGGGCATGTCGTTCACGCATACTGGAGGATAGGGCGGACGGGGGACTTTCGCAATAACGTGTCGCAGGGGGCGGGAATCAGCCTGGAGGACGTTCCGGACGAAGCGCTGGAGTTTGCAAGGGAAGTGGTCCGGCTCTGCCGCTTCGGCGAGGCCGGTCTGGACATCTGCCGCGCGGGCGGCCGGTACTACGTCATAGAGGCCAACATGTCCTACGGCCTGGAAGGATTCCACCTTGCCGGCCTGGACATCTACGAACTCCTTGCCGGCATGGACGGCAAAGGCTTGCTCTGACGCGTCTTCAGATCTCCCACCAGCCGGTTCTTGGGCGGGGCCTGCCGCAAGTCGCCGATCCGGCGGCGTTATACTCGGCAGGCCTTCGCTCCGGCGCCGGACGCACCTCGAGCCCGGCGCTCTTATACGCTTCTCAACGGGTGTTTCCCGCGGTGTTTCACGAACCCGCCACTGCAGTCTCTACAGTGAATAGTTCCTGGTAACGAGGATGACCGCCATTACCTTGGCGACATAATCGTGGGTTCGGCCCGGAAGCGGTGGAAGCACCTGGGTTCCTTTCAGATCTTCCGCCCAGCGGTAGTCCATTTTGCTTTTGATTTTTTGCTCCCCCGCGTTATACGCGGCGAGAGCGAGCGGCCAGGACTGGAACTGATCGTACAGCAAGCGCAGATACTTGGCTGCCGCAACGGTCGATTTCATGGGGTCGAGCCTCTCGTCGACCTGGCGATTCACCTGCAAACCCATCCTTCGCGCCGTGCCCGGCATGAATTGCCAGAGTCCGGCGGGATTCCCGCGAGACGATCTGCAATTCCTGAACTGGCTCTCCACGAAAACGACCGATACCAGTTCCGGCGGCACGCCGTGGGATTTGAGGATTTGGGACATCGCGGGCACGTATTGCCAGCTTCGTTCCAGCGCCTTTGCGAGTCCGGTCCGGCCCCGACCATGCTTGTAGTAGCTGATGTATCTTTTTATGCTGGGATGATTCGGGATGGGAATCTGGTCCCATGGAGCTGTGCCCTGCCATGGGTAGTAGGAGGAAACCGGGGCGCCGGGTTGATGTTGCATCCCACTGCCGGTTTGTCGTTCTCCGGGTGGTGGACGCTCCGGGTCGTATAAAAGGCCTGAGAGCAAATCGCTGCGGGTCTCGCTGCGGTGCTGGGCGCAACCCGCCATTTCGATCGAGCAGAAAGCCAGGAGAAGACACAACAGCAGCGGCATCAGCTCGAACCTCTTGTGAGAACGTTCTTTTGTTTTCATGGCTTATTTCCTCTTCACATGGTTCGCATCGGTTCTTCTTTTTCGGATCAAACGTTTTTGACCCGCCCTTTATTCGCCGGCGCGGGTCTCGATCGCCAGTCCCCATGAATCCCAACAAGCCCCAAGGGGCGCGTGCTTTCCTCAATAGCAATCTCTTTTAGATTTTGGCAAACTCAAGAATCCGCCATATTCGGCGGTTTCCGTCTATTTTGGGGAAATATTCGGGCGACACTCCATCATTCCTTCTTCTGTGGCGCATAACATCCAAATATGTGTTTCACAGCCTCAAAGTGCTCTATTTTACTACTAAAGTCTAAGGTCATAATGACAGCAAATGACCAGTCCCGGATTAAGCGCATTGCGAAACGCAATAACAGCAGGGATTAGAGGCTCATTTGACCCCGCCTGGAGGTCCTATTTGATAAATGATATGATGATACCAGGTTGTCAGGTGTCCGATAAGTTGCTTTGCTTATGTGCAATTCAGTGAATTATGATAGTATATGAAGAACGAATGATTAATGACCGCCGAATCGATTTCAATTGTGCAGGATCGAGATGATATCGAGGGCGGAAAAGGGGATGGATGGTCGTTCGTAACATCTTGCAATTAAACGTAAATAATGATTGCTCTCCAAGAGGGATTCACATGGAAGGTTTTTTCAACCCAAACAGCGTTGCCGTGATCGGGGTCTCCAATTCGCCGGTCAACCTGGGGCGAGCTATTGTATTCAACCTCATGGAATTTCAATACCAGGGGTGCATATACCTGGTCGGTCCAAAAGAGGGGGCTTTTTTAGGACACAAGATCTACCCGAGCGTTCTCGACATTCCGGAAGCCGTCGATCTGGCGGCCGTGCTGGTGCCTGCCGCGTCAGTGCCGGAAGTGCTTCGCCAGTGCGGGGAGAAGGGAATCCGGCGCGTGGTGGTGGAATCGGCCGGATTCGCGGAGTTGGGCCGGGACCGCATCCCGCTCCAGGAACGGATGCGAGACATTCTGGACCGCTACGGCATGCGGATGATAGGACCGAACTGCCTCGGGGTCATGAACCGCAAGAACGGGCTGGCGCTTCCTTTCATGCCCCTCAAGGCGGAGGCTCCCCTGGGAAGGACGGCGATCGTCGCTCAGAGCGGCGGGGTGGCGGCCATGATGTTCAACGCATTCACCGCCGAGCACATGGGATTCGGCAAGTTTGCGAGCATCGGCAATAAACTCGATGTCAACGAAGTGGACCTGCTGGAGCATCTCTCGGGCGACGAGGATACCGATATCGTCTTCTGCTACCTGGAAGGGCTCTCCGATGCGCGCAGGCTGATGGAGGTCGCCGGACGGTCGGCCAAACCCGTCATCGTGCACAAATCGAACAGGGGAAAGGCGGTGGCGGCCATTGCCCGGTCGCATTCGGCGTCTCTTTCCTCCGACGATGCGGCGGCGGATGCGGCTTTTCGGCAATGCGGCGTCATTCGGGCCTTCGAGCTGAATGACGCGATAGGGAAAGTGAAGGCGTTTCTGCTGCCGCGTATGAAGGGAAACCGGCTGGCGGTGATTTCCCGTTCCGGGGGGCATGCCGTGATGGCGGCGGATGCGGCGGAGGAATTCGGGTTCGAGCTGCCGCCGTTTCCCGGGGAGATCGGCAAGCTGGTGAGCGAGCACGCACGGGCGGGGGTGATCAAGCCACGGAACCCCCTCGACCTCGGGGACGTTTTCAACCTGCCCCTCTACGGAACGCTCGCGCAAAAGGTGCTGGAACTGGAAGAATTCGACGGCATCGTCTTCATCCACAACTACCAGGGCATCTTCGACGCGGAGGAATCGCGCCGGCTCATCAAGGGCATGGAAGCCGTGATGGCCGGGACGGGAAAACCCGCCGCCGTATGCGTCTTTCCCACGCAATCCGAGCTGAACTGCAACCGGAAGGCGGTGCGGTTTCCCATCTTTCTCGACCCGAGGGAGGCTATTCGGGCGCTGGCGATGAACCGCGACCGCCACACAGTGAAGGTGCTTCCGTTTCCCGGGGAGAGGCCGTTTTCGGCAGATCCGCGAGCCGTCCGGGCGGAGTTGTCCGATGTTTCGCCCGGGCCGGTCCCCGCGCCGGTGCTCGGCCGCATGCTCGCCGCGTACGGAGTCGGACTTACGCCCTGGGAGGCCGCGGAAGACGAGGATTCGGCCGTCGCAGCCGCGGATCGTTTGGGATATCCCGCGGCGATCAAGACCGCGGAACCGTGGGTTGTGCACAAAAGCGACGTGGGGGGAGTGCGCTTGAATGTTCCTGATGCATATTCCGCGCGGATAGCGTATAATGCGCTCAAGGAGATCGGCCGGCGGGTACTGGTGGCGAAAATGGCTGAACCCGGACTGGAGTGGTTCATAGGGGGGAAGCGTGACGACCAGTTCGGGCCGGTGGTCATACTGGGCCTTGGCGGCATTTACGTCGAGGTTTTCAAGGAAACGAACATGCGCGTGGGGCCGCTCGGCCCCGAGGAGGCCGGAAGGCTTCTGGACGAGAGCCGGGGAGCCGCGCTCTTGGGCGGAGTGCGCGGGCTGCCGCCGCTGGACCGCCACGCGCTCATCGATTTGCTGGTCCGGGTATCGTGGTTTCTCCATGACTTTCCCGAAGTACGGGAACTCGACTTGAATCCGGTCCGTTCTTACCCGGAAGGGTGTTTGGCGCTGGACTGGAGGGCTGTAATAGAACCGCGCGTCGATGCCTGATGAGGCGGACCCTCATGGATGCCGGTTGCTTGATTGCGGACGCCGGATGGGAGCGAACTTCATCCGGCGTCTGGCGCCCGGAATCCGGTATCTCTTCTTTATAGACTTTTTGGGAGACGTTATTGCCGATGGAATTTGCCTACAGCACCAATATTTTTCGATTGCGCGCACTGCCCGAAGCCATAGAAGGAATTGCCAGGGCGGGGTTTCGGGGGGTCGAATTGATGGCGGACCGCCCTCACGCTTTTCCGGAAGACGTGGCGGCCGCTCACGTATCCGGTTTGGTCCAAAGCCTTGAAGCGAACAATGTCAAGGCAATCGGCTTGAACACCTGCAGGGTTTCCGTCTACGGCGACGGCTACGCGCCGTCCTGGCTCGATGACGACTGGATGGAGCGCGAGAAACGCATCCGGTATACGCTGGATTGCCTGCGCCTGGCCGCGGCGCTTGGAGTCCCGCACATTTCCATCGAGGGGGCCAGTCCCGTGCCGGCGATTATGCACATTTATGAAGCCTGGCGGCTTTTCCTGGCGAACATGCACCGGGTGGTTCCGCTCGCCAGGCGACTGGGAGTCAAAATCCTGCTGCAGCCCGAACCGGGAGTCCGGATCAGAACCAGCAGCGAGGTGCTGGCCTTTATCGAGGAAATGGGAAGTCCGGAGCATTTACGGGTGGATTTCGACGCCGCTCATTTCTTCCATATCGGGGAAGACCCCTGCGAGGCGTGGGAGAAGTTGAAATCTCTCTCGAGCCATGTGCACCTTGCCGATATCCGCAAGGACCAGAAGTTCCGCTGTAGGCAATTGGGGGAGGGGGAGATGGACATCCCGGCCTTCCTGCAGTGTGTGCGGGATAGCGGATACGAGGGATTCGTGACCGTCAAGGTGGATGCGTACGAGCAGATGGCGGATGAAGTCGTGAATGCTTCAGCGCATTATCTGAGGGAAAAGGGGTTCATGCCTTCCGGAGGGATGAAGGCGCGTGAGCCGTAAACGACGGACGGTTGGAGGCTCGTCGGCGCATTGTATACGGAGAATCAGCGCACGCTGGATGTGCTGGAGGCCGGTCAGCGTATCCTGCTCCGCTCGGGAAGCGAGGAATATGCGGGCACGGCCTGCCGGGTGTTGAGTGACGGCAGTCAACTGAAGGCTGTCGCCACTTTTGCCCCGGATTGCGCTCCCGTCCCGTCGGCCGGTTCCGAAGTGGCGGTGTCTTTCACGAAGACGGCCCTGGGGAGGAGTTATCTCTATTCGTTCACGGCAAAGGTGTTCGAGGTGGAGAGAGGAGAGGATGGCCCGGTGACGGTCGTCCTCGTCCTACCGGGGAGCCTGACCAGGAGGGAGCACCGCGCAAGTTGCAGAATCGCGGTTTCGGTGGGAGGCAAATTCATCCCGCGCGACGGCCGGTCGGATGAAAGGCCGCATATTCCCTTCTTCACGAAAGACTTCAGCGCGGGTGGCGCGCGGGTCGTGGTCGCGGATATGCTGGAGGTGGGGGAGACGGGAAGCGTGGAAATCGATCTGCCGGACTCGAGTCTTCCGACGCTCGCCTGCGAGGTGGTGAGGAGCGAGAGGTTGGATGACGGGCAGTGTATAGCCAGCCTCAGGTTCCTGGATATGACCCCCGAGGTCGAGGACCGCATTTGTGCGCTCATGCGGGAATGGGAAAGGGGACTCAGGGCGTTGAAAGGGAAGGGGCTGGTTCAGAGCGACAATGCGCTGCTCCGGTTTCTTTTCGGGAAGGGGCGGTAGACACTATTTCCTTGACACGTGGACGGCTGTCGATTAGAAGGGGGCTTCAACATAGGTGAGTTCACCGTCAGGCGCTTTTTAGCTTAAGAGGGAATCCCGTGCGAATCGGGAACGGTCCCGCCGCTGTGAACGGGGACGAAACCCGGCAAGACCACTGCTTTGCGGCTGCAAAGCGGGAAGGGCCGGGGAGTAGAGCGATCCGTGAGTCAGAAGACCTGCCTGATGCGTGTTGGTGAGTCGGTGCGTGGAGATACCCGATGAACCGCCGAAGGATCAAGTGAACCAGGGTGCAATCCTCAGGGCCGAAAGGCTCCGGGGATTTTTTTTTGCCTGAAGACAAAGGAGGGGATTTGATGAAAAAGGCTTTACCGACGGTATTTACGGTATTGGGGCTGATTGCGCTCGTGGTCCTGGTGAGCGCCGCGGATGGCTACGCCGCGCATGGGGAGAAGAAATCCGCAAAGAAAGCTATTTTGCTGGCGGCTTTCGGGACCACCGTCCCTGAAGCCCGCAAGGCGCTGGACCATGTGGAAGGGCGGGTGAGGGAGGCATTCCCCGGAGTCGAGGTCCGCTGGAGTTACACATCGACCATCGTGAGGAAGAAGCTGGCCGGGGAGGGAATCGTGTTCGACTCTCCCGAAACCGCGCTGTCCGGACTCATGGATGAAGGTTTTACCCACGTGGCCGTGCTCTCCCTGCATACCGTCCCCGGCGAGGAGTACCACGCTCTCGCGGCCAATGCCCGCCTTTTCGGGAAGATGGCGGGGGGGTTCGAAAAGATCGCCGTCGCGTTGCCCCTGCTCTCCTCGCACGACGATACGGTCCGGGTGGCGCGCGCCATGGCCGGCAGCGTTCCCGCGGGAAGGAAACCGGAGGACGCCGTCCTGCTCATGGGACACGGCAATGGAAGGCACCCTTCCGATGCGCTCTACTCGGCGCTCAACATGGTGCTACAGGAAACGGACCCGAATGTCTTCGTCGCCACCGTTGAGGGCTATCCGTCCCTGGAGAGCGTCCTGCCCCGGCTGAAGGCGACGGGGGTGAAAAAGGTCTACCTGATGCCCTTCATGGCGGTCGCGGGGGACCATGCCCGCAACGACATGGCCGGGGACAATCCCGATAGCTGGAAATCGGTTCTCGAAAAAGAAGGGTATGCGTGCGAAGCCGTCATGAAGGGTACGGCCGAATACCCGGATGTCGTGAATGTGTGGATCGATCACCTGAGAGCGTCATTTGCGCATCTCCAATGAAGTTTTGCGCCATGCGGTCCAGGACTACCGTTCCTTTGAGAGGCAGGTGGTCGGATGCCGTCCGGCTGAGCGCAGTGCCGTGGACGCGGATGTCTTCCAGCGCCTCGAATGGACGCACCCATACGCGATCGAGCGGGAAGACGGGGAAGAAGGAGGGAAAAGTGCGCTTTGCCGGAGGCATGCCCAGGCACGTGTGCATCCGGCAAAGAGAGCGCTTTCCCGGCATCCACTCGTTGAAGTCGCCCAGCACGATCATGGGACCGTCCCGGTGGGTCGAAAAGACGTTGACGATCCGTTCCACCTGGCGGCGCCGCTCCCAGGACCTGAGTCCCAGGTGGGCGACGATTACCCGGACGGACATTCCGTGAACCACCAGGTCCACATCCAGCGCGGCGCGGGGCTCCCGTCCCGGAACGCTCAGGTCCAGGTGCCGGACATCGAGAACGGGAAAAGTCGTCAGCAGCGCATTCCCGTAGTGTACGCCTTTTCTGCAGGCCACGGGGCCCACGACCATCTCATGCCCATTGCCGTTGACGAACCCGGCGGCCGCCGCCCCGTTGCCGTTGTTTCCGTTTCCGCCGCAACTATCGACCTCCTGCAGTCCTATGATGTCCGCATCGAGTTCTTCTATCACCCGGGCGATGCGGTCGGGGTCGTGCTTACGGTCGTTGCCCACGCACTTATGAATATTGTAGGTGGCCACGGAAAAGCGGCGGATTGAGCTTTCTTCTTTCACGGTCGGTGCTGACATACTGATTCCATCCATGTTGCGGGTTGCGGGTTGCGGGTTGCGGGTTCAGTACCGGCGCCCTGAGCGAGCCGCAGCCTGGCTTCTCGGGTTTCGGGGCATGGTTCAAAACGGGGTAACGCTTCAGGGGCGCCCTCGCGAAAGGGGGGGCCGGAGAACGTTGAAAAGCCCTGGTTTCCGCCGGCGCGGGAATGACGATGAGTCCTTTCGATTGTCGCCTCAAACACATGATCTATGAACCACGCCTGTTTCGGGTCCTCGTGAATCACGGGCGCACGCCGTATTGCGCGTAAGGAGGACCTCATCCATTCCGGCCGCCATCTCGCGTTAGCTCCTAAACAAACAGGGCTACGCCCTCTCCACTCGTATGAACCGGACGGGTCTTTCCGTCGGTTTCTATAAGTAAGCAAATTTCCTACCAGTTTTGGCATATTGCGCTGAAGTGCTGATTTTTTGACTATTCGGTGCATCGGCAATGGATTATTACATGGAGAAATTTTTAAGTAAATAGAATGACTGGATAATCTTTTTGGGTTGCGGCCGCGGTGTTTTTTTGGCGGCGTCATGAAGTTGACGATGTATTCGCTGCAGGTCCATCAGTCACTGCTTGCGCTTTCGGCGGCGTCGGGTTCTCTTCTCGCGATCCAGCGGCGGCTCCAGACGATCATCGTCACGAGGAGGAGGACTATGGAAGCCAGAACGGCCAGGTTCTCGAGACTGGGCGACTTAATGATCCCGTGAAGCTTGTCGCCGATGATCGTGACCATGAACATGCCGGGGGCCATTCCCAGGGCCGTGCCGATGGCGAAATCCCTGAACCGTATGTGGGATGCGCCCGCGACCATGTTGACCATGGAAAACGGAGCCACGGGAAATATTCGCAGGATCGCCATGGTCATTACGCCGCGCCGGGCAAGCTTTCGGCTGATGCTGTTGAGTTTCGGTCCCGTAATCCGGCGGATCATGTTTCGCCCCATCAAGCGACCTATGCCGTAACTGGCGGATGCGCTGAGGAGAGCGCCCATCATGGAATAGAGGAAGCCGTGGACGGGTTCGAAGGTCAGCGCGGTTGCAAGGATCAGCACCGTCACCGGAAACATGACGATTCCGCCGACGACGTATATGCCCAGCGTTATGAACGGTCCCGCCATGCTGCCTTTTACGGTCAACAGCCAGTCGGAAACCAGTGCGGGATTGAGCAGTTCCTTGAGCGGCGTCAGGCGCCAGACCAGCGCCGCCGCGATCAGAAACAGCAGGATGAGGCTGGCTCTGAAGATACGGTCCTTTCCCGACTGCTGCACCTCTTCGGGGGCGAGGCGCGCCATGAGTTCGTCGGGGTCCACGGGTCTTTCGGGGTCGATGTAAGTGGCGTCCGGAATGAGGGTGTCCAGCCATGGCGGCGCCAGGTCTTCGACTCTTCTCAGGGTGCGGTCGCCTCCCAGGAGCGCGTCCGTGGCGGTAACCACCGATTGAGCGGCCATCACCTCGACACGCACCCTTTCGGGCGAAACCCCCAGGTGCTCTCCCATGAGGCGGTTGCGAAAAGCCGATATGGCGTCTCTAATGTCCTGGCGGCCCGCGGATTCCATGGCCACATCGCATTCGGAATCGAGTCCCAGCGAGCGGTTGCTCAGGTTGGACGATCCTATCCGCAGGAATTCGTCGTCAACGATGAATACTTTGGAATGCACATTTATCAAATGGCTCGGAGCGGTTTTCCAGTACGGGCAGTAGGCGCGGAACCGGCCGTACGTGTCCGCCTCGCGCAGTTGCCGCAGTATCCGTTCCCTAAGCACTCCCATGGTGTTTTCCTCGAGCCAGCCCGTGTTGCGGCATGGAAGGATCGCGAGGATTTCAGGCCCATTGGGTTCCCGCAACCTGGAAATGAGGGCTTTCGCCAGGATGGGCGAGGTGAAATACTGGTTTTCCATGTAGATGAACCGGTCGGCCGCCCTGATTGCGTCCAGGTAGAGGTTTTCGACCTCCCTGACCGCGGCGTGTCCATTGTAAGTCGACAGGGTCCGGGCAATGCCGACGGGAGTGTCCCACAGGTTTGGAACGACATGGGGGGGCCACGGGTCCGGGGCGTTACCCGCCGTTATGGGAGGCGAGAGCGCCTCTCCCGTGGCGTGAAGCCACCTCCAGCGCGCGAGATCTCCCAGACTCGATGCGGCCTCACCGTCCACGGCGACCTGGACGTCGTGGAATGCGTCATATTTTGGTCCATTGGGGTCCACTCGCCTGGGGTCATTGATCATGTGCCCCGAAGTGTCCCACCTGCTTCGGGACAGGTCCAATCCGCCCACCATGGCGATGGCGTCGTCCACAACGACTATCTTCTGGTGGTGCGAGGCCCCGACCGGGTGATTTCCGTCCATGTAAAAATGGAGCCTGGGGGCGGTGGGCCATCCGAACTTGTATACGGGCAGGAATTCCCGTTCCAGGGCATAAATCATAGCAAAATCCCAGACGAGAATGTAGATGTGCAGATCGGGATTGAGCCCTATCAGCGCGTTGAGGAACGGTCCAAGGCGGTCGGGCAGCCTGGGCGCCACGCCGTTTCGCACCAGCTTCAGCCTGCTGTGTATGTCCCATCCCAGGATGTAGATGGCCTTTCCGGCCCTGGCCATGGCCGAGGCGCAGGCGGAGAAATAGGCTTCTCCGTCGATCAGGAACGCGATGCGGTTGGATCGGGCGATACGCCAGCAGTTGCGTCCCTCTATGAGGATTCTTTTAGGTGTCATGTGAGTTCCGGGTTCCTGGCTGCAAGTTTCCTGTATGGCGCGTGTGCGGTCCGATGCGCGACAGCGCGGAAATCACCCTGTTGTGAACTTCGCCTGGTCTTGTGAATTGGCGGGCCGGCGAACAATCGGCCCTCTCGCTTCAAAATAATATCTATTTCAATTACATACAACGACCAGTCGTTTTTGGAGCTTCCGCGGAAGGAAAAGGAATGAAGATGGGATGGAGTTGGCCGGCCGGCAACGTGGAGCGGGGGGAGAACCCGCGGCAGGGAACACATTGAATGCGCGGGAAGAGCATCCGCTGATTTTCCGCATTGCCATGCATAAGCCATTGACGTATATTGGACCCTGATCTTCGTCGAGACGCCGACATGGCGGCGGCTTCCATTTCCAGATCACGCATTCATGGTGTCAAGTGGCCGGGGTTCGCGGAAAGCGCACGGCTCGCTCATGTCGGGAGGCAACGAATGAAAAGGGGGCCATCTCTGCTGGAATGCATATGGCCGGGGGCTATGGAGGTATGGTGGACCGGTCGAGGAACGACACAATGATGGATGCCGGGCGAATCCTGGCGATGGTTTTCATCGTGCTGCTGGCGGCGGTTTCCTGCGGTCGGACGGGGGACCGGCACACCATGGAGTTGAGGGTGGGGCTGGAGGACCAGCCCAAGACCCTCGATCCGCGTTATGCAACCGATGCCTACGGGACGCGGATATCTCACCATCTGCTCTTCAGCACCCTGGTGGAGGAAGGGTATGATTTGCAGACCGTTCCCGGCCTGGCCGAGCGCTGGGAAACCCCCGACGACACGACCTACGTTTTCCACCTGAGGCCGGATGTGTTTTTTCACGATGGCGAGCGCCTGAGCGCGCGGGACGTGAAGTTCACCTTCGAACACGTCATGGACCCGGAGACGGGTTCTCCTTTCGGACCCAACATGCGCAACATCATCCGGTCCATCGAAGTCCCGGACGAGCGTACCGTCAGGTTCACCCTCACCCGCCCGTCCGCGTCGTTTCTTTCCTCCGTCGTCATACCCATACTTCCCGGGCATGCCGCCGAGCAACTCAAGGAACCCGCGGGGTTCCTGACGGGCAGCGGTCCATTCAAGTTCGTTTCCCAGAATTCTTCCGAGATCGTCCTTGCGTCGAACGAACGCTACTTCGGAGGACGTCCGAAAATCGACAGACTGGTGTTCAAGGTCATCACCGACGACAACACCCGTTTCCTGAAGATGAAGAAGGGCGACCTGGACCTCCTCATCAATGCGATCCCCCTGGACAAAATCGACGAGGTCGGGAAACCTCCCCTAAATGCCGTTTATGACGTTATCGAGGAACCGGGCATCTCGTACAACTACCTTGCGTTCAACCTGGAGAAGCCGGTCCTTCGGGACCCGAGAGTCCGGCAGGCGATAGCGCTCGGGGTGAACGTGGACGAGATCATCGAGCACCGCCTCAACGGCCATGCGATCAGGGCGACGGGAATGCTGTCGCCGGTCAACCGGTTTTACAGCGGCGATGTCACGGTCTTTCCACACGATCCCGAGAGGGCCAAAGCGCTTCTGAAGGAGGCGGGTTTTCCGGCTCCGGGCCGGGAAGACTCCTACTCGCGCATCAACCTGGAACTCAAGACCAGCAACAACGCCCAGGTGGTGGGCATCGCACGCATTCTCCAGGCGCAGCTCGCCGAGATCGGAATCCATCTCGACGTGCGCTCGTACGAATGGGGGACCTTTTACGGGGACATCAAATCCGGCAATTTCGAACTCACCACTTTGCGATGGGTTGGAATCGTCGACCCCGATTTCTACTTCGACGTGTTCCATTCCAGCCAGGCCCCACCCGTGGGGAACAACCGCGGACGGTATGCGAACGCGGACCTGGACCGATTGCTGGATGCCGGGCGCGTCACCCTCGACTTCGAGGCCCGGAAGGCTGTTTACGGGGAAGTGCAGAAGAAACTGGCCGACGATCTTCCCTACGTGAGCCTCTGGCACGCGAACAACGTCTCCATCGTCCACCGCCGGGTCAAGGGCTACCGGCAGCATCCGACCGGCGGCTTTTTGTCGTTCCGGGATATTTCGCTGGACGAACCGGCTGGAGAGTCGAAGTGAGCGTAGATAACCTTCAGGAATCATCGATCCTCCCACGAGGTCTCCATTGATCGGCTACATCGTTCGACGTCTGATTTACCTGGCGCCCGTTCTCTTCGGGGTGGTGACGCTCGTCTTTTTCCTCATCCATATGATTCCGGGCGACCCCGTGGACATCATGCTGGGAGACAACGCCGTCCCGGCCGACAAGGAAGCCCTGCGGCGCAACCTCGGACTGGACCGCCCCCTCCTCGACCAGTACGCGCACTACCTCTCCGGCGTGGTCCGGGGAGACCTCGGAATCTCCATCCACAGCAGAAAGCCCGTCGTGTCGGAGATCCTGGAGCGCTTTCCCGCCAGTGTGGAGCTTATGGCGGGGGCGATGGTCGTGGCCCTTCTGATGTCGGTCCCCCTGGGGGTGCTTGCGGCCGTGCGGCCCAACGGGGTGCTGGACGCGGCGGCGATGCTCGTATCGCTCCTCGGGGTCGCCATACCGTCCTTCTGGCTGGGGCCGCTGCTCATCCTGCTCTTCGCCATCCAACTGGACTGGCTTCCGGTGAACGAAAGGGGAGGGTTGAGCCACCTCATCCTGCCGTCGCTTACCCTCGGGACGGCCATGGCCGCCATGCTTTCGCGCATGATCCGCGCATCGCTCCTCGAAGTGCTCGACGAGGAGTACATCCGGACCGCACGCGCCAAGGGGCTGTTCGAGCGCACCGTCATCCTCAAGCACGCGGTCCGCAACGCCCTGATTCCCGTCGTCACGGTGATCGGACTGCAGGTAGGGGGGCTTCTCTCGGGCGCGATCATCACCGAATCGATCTTCGACTGGCCGGGGCTGGGATCGTTGCTGCTCCACGGGATCTACAACCGCAACTACACGCTGGTGCAGGGGTGCATCCTCTTCATCGCCGCGACGTACGTGCTTGTGAACCTGGCGACCGACATCGCCTACGGGTGGATCGACCCGCGCGTGAGGTTAAACCGCGATGTTCAGAACTAAGCTCACATGGGCGGGTTCGTTCGTCCTCGCCGTCTTCATCCTGGGGGCGGCGGGCGCGCCCTGGATTGCGCCCGGCGACCCCTACGAAGTGAATCTTCGGGAACAACTGGCCCCGCCGTCCCTAGAGCACCCAATGGGGCGGGACGCCAACGGCGCCGACATCCTGAGCAGGCTCCTGTACGGGGGAAGGATTTCCTTCACGGTGAGCGCGCTCGTCGTCCTCTTCGCCGGAAGCATCGGGGTCGTCCTGGGGCTCGTTTCCGGGTACTACGGCGGGTTCATCGACGCTCTGCTCATGAGGATCGTGGACATCCTGCTGGCCTTTCCCGGACTTCTTCTCGCCATCGCGCTGGTGGCGGTGATGGGGCCGAAAGTCGAAAACGTGGTGCTGGCGCTTACCCTGATGGGCTGGGTCTCCTTTGCGCGCCTCGTGCGAGGACAGGTCCTGTCGGTCAAGCAGCGCGAATTCATCCTCGCCGCGAAGACATCGGGGCAATCGGACCCGCGCATCATGCTGGTCCATGTGCTGCCCAACGTGCTCTCGCCCGTGATCGTTCAGGCCACTTTCAGCGTCGCCGGGGTCATCGTGGCCGAAGCGTCGTTGAGTTTCCTGGGGCTCGGAGCGCCTCCCGGCACTCCCAGTTGGGGCATGATGCTGAGCGAGGGCAAACAGGTGCTGCTCCAGGCTCCCCATGTTTCCATCTTTCCCGGACTCGCGATCATGCTGGTGGTGCTTTGCTTCAACTTCCTCGGGGACGGTCTTCGCGACCGGTTCGATCCCCGGGCGAACCGGTGACGGGGGCTTCCATGTCCGGTCTTTCCTCAACTCATTCCCGCGATTGCCCGCGCGCAGTCCCGCCTGTTCTGGACGTCAGGAACCTCTCCGTGACGTTCGGGGTGAAGGGGCGCGAAGTCCCGATCGTCAAGGACATCTCGTTCACATTGGGGGAACGGCGCACACTCGGCATCGTGGGGGAGTCGGGGAGCGGTAAGAGCGTCACGGCCCTTTCCCTCCTCAAGCTCATTCCGTCTCCGCCCCTTCGGCGCATGACGGGAGAGGTCCTCTACCGGGGGAGGGACCTTGCGCCTCTTCCGCCCGCACGGCTTCGGCCCATACGGGGCAAGGATGTGGCGTTCATCTTCCAGGAACCGATGACGGCCCTGAACCCGGTGTTCACGATCGGCGACCAGATCGTGGAGATGATCCGCGTGCATGAAGGGGTATCGGCGAAGGACGCGAGGGACCGGGCGGTCGAGTTGCTGAGGGAGGTGAGAATACCCGATCCGGCGCTGCGCATGAAGAGCTATCCACACGAGTTGAGCGGCGGTCAGCGCCAGCGCGCCATGATCGCGATGGCCCTGTCGTGCGGTCCTTCCGTTCTCATTGCCGACGAACCCACAACGGCGCTCGACGTCACCATCCAGGCCCAGATCCTGGAACTTTTCAAGGAACTGAAGGAAGAGCGGCGGATGTCCCTTATTTTCATCACGCACGACCTGGGGGTGATCGCCGAAGTGGCCGACGAGGTGATGGTCATGCACGGCGGAGAAGTGATGGAGTATGGAGACGTGGAGCAGATCTATCACGCTCCGGCCCACCCCTACACCCGCAAGTTGCTCGCCCTGCTGCCCCGAAGGGGCAGGGGGGTCCATGGGGGAGGGGGGCATGCCTGAAGACCGCGCCGATATGGCGGATGTGGCCGACATCATATCCATACGGGATGTGCGGCGCCGTTTTTCCGTCACCGGCGGAATACTCGGGCGGGAGACGGGGCGCATCGATGTGCTGAACGGGATCGATCTTTCCGTCCGGGAGGGGGAGGTCCTCGGACTGGTGGGAGAGAGCGGATGCGGCAAATCGACCCTCGCCCGTCTGCTCGTGAAGCTCGGGGAACCCTCCTCGGGGGAGATTCTCTTCCGGGGCCGCCCCCTGGGCGATGTGGGAAAGCGGGAGAGAAAGCGATTTTACCAGCAGATCCAGATGGTTTTCCAGGACCCGTATTCATCGCTCAACCCGCGCCTCAGGGTGCGGGACATCGTGGGCGAGATGGCGCGCATACGTGGCGCATCGCGGGAGGAGGAGGCGCGGGAGGTGGGCCGTATCCTGGCCGATGTCGGACTGCCCGGAGAAGACGTTCCCCGCAAGTACCCGCATGAATTCAGCGGCGGCCAGCGGCAGCGCATCGCCATCGCTCGGGCGCTCATCGTGAGGCCTGAGCTCCTGATAGCCGATGAACCGGTGTCGGCGCTGGATCTCTCCATCCAGGCCCAGATCCTGGACCTTCTGAAACGCCTCAAGGTGAAGTACGGCCTGACGATCCTTTTCATCTCGCACGACCTGGACACGGTGGCGTCTTTCTGCGACAGGGTGGCGGTCATGTACCTGGGGAGGATTGTGGAGGTGATCGGCGGGGATTCGCTTTTCACCGACGGACTGCACCCCTACCTGAGAGCGCTGCTGGCGAGCGTGCCGGTGACCGACCCCGCGCTGCGCGGCAGGCGCAAAGACGTAATCTCGGGGGAGATACCGGGGCCGTTGCATTTGCCCTCCGGTTGTGCTTTCCATCCGCGTTGCCCGTTGAAGATCGCGCGTTGCGTCGAGGAGCGCCCGCCTCTTGCGGAGCGGGCCGGTGCGGGGCATCTGGCCGCGTGCCATTGCGTGTGAGGTGGGCTTCGGGCTTCGGGTTGCGGGTTGCGGGTTACGGGTTGCGGGTTGCGGGTTGTGGGTTGTGGGTTGTGGGTTTGGGTTGCGGGTTGTGGGTTTGGGTTGCGGGGTGTGGGGTGCGGGGATTAGACCATTTCGCGGGTGGTGGCGTGAGAACCACGGAGGGCGCCGAGAATGACCGCGGGTTGCGTAAGCCTTCGCTCGGTTGTTGCTGGTTGCGCGTTATAGTTATATATTAATAATTGGAATGTTTTCTTCTTGCTGTTCAATGTCTTGAAAAGCCGGTGCTCCTGGTCGCCGAACTGCCGGGACCGTCGGCATGGCGGTGCATTGCGTCGAGGGGCGCGGATTCTACATGAACAAGAGGAGGGGGAATATGAAGAAATCAGCGACAATGCCGGTACTGATACTTTGCTTGCTGCTTGCCGGGACCGCTCCGGCCCTGGCCGAGGACATCGGATGTCTGGATACGACCTTCAAGCTTCTCAGTCCCAACGATTCGGTCTGCGTATCGGCTTTCGAGGACCCGAGAGTGCCCGGCGTAACCTGTCACATCAGCCAGGCCCGAAAGGGCGGCTGGGGCAGCGTGGTCGGTCTGACGGAAGACCCTTCGCGTTTCTCCATAGCCTGCCGGCAGACCGGTCCCATTTCGCTGCCGGATAAACTGCCCGACCAGGAAAGTGTCTTCAGCGAGAAGACCAGCGTCTTCTTCAAGCAGACCAAGGTCGTCCGCATGTTCGACAGAAAGCATAACACCTTGATATATCTGGCCGTCAGCAAGAAGATTGTTGAAGGAAGTCCTCAGAATTCCATTTCCACGGTGCCCATCATGCCCTGGGGCGCCCAATAGAAGGCGATGCTGTCGGCTCCGGCCCGGCGCCCGTGAATGAATTACGGCCCGGTCCCTGATGAACCGTAACCTCTCCCCTCGTGGGCGTTTGCGGGCTACAGTCCGTCACCGTTCACGGGGGTACGGCCGGGTCGGCGGTATTGCCCGTAGGAGGATGCCATGTCCGCATGCACTGAACTTACCAGAGAAATGCTGAACTCACCTGTGCTCATCGAAATCCCACGCCGGGACCTCACCTACTCGGAAGCGAGGAGAATCGCCGACGCCAAAGCGCTTTCGATCAACCCGGAGGCGATGCTCCTTGCCTGGTACGACGGGAAAACGGGCGCCTTTTCACCTCGGGTCGAGTGATGCAGCGAGAGGAAGCCTGGATGGCTCGTCTATGCGGAGTCGAGAGGCGGCGGGATCGTCATCGACATCAACGAGGAGGAGTACGTTTTCGTCTACCTGGGGTGAGCGTCGAGCGAGGCTGGATGGGATGCCCGTCGCGCACTCATCACTTGATTGTGCATTCCGAAATGCCGGCTGAGAATCGGATCTGCTTTGCCGGCATTACCATCCTTCACATGCCGTAATGCACAACCGTCTGGATTAAAAAATATTTCTTTTCACGATCTATTCTGTCAAGTTGACATCAATAAAGCGTAGTGTTAGCGTTCTTTCAGTTCCACCGGCCCGGGGAGCGGACCGGTGATGATGGTGGGATCGATCGCGGGCGTCACGGATTGCGTTCGATCCGGTATTATTATGTTAGACCGTATGCCTTAAACTGCGCCGACATCTCCGTCTACATATTTTACAGCCGCATTGCTCAGTGACGTGCCGGGAAACCCGGCGGCATATGATCGCGATAGGGTATGGGATTTGGGGTCGCTTGCTCGAGACGGTTTTTTCCTCGTGCAGGCAGGGCCAGGGGGAAGCTTTTCCTCGACATAACTGAGAAGCGCTCTTTGTACGGCTTATGGAGGGACCGATGGGAAAAGAACGGACTTATGACGACAGACTGGATCAAAGCGGAGTGTCACGCAGGGATTTTCTCAAATTATGCACCCTTGTGACAGCTACCATGGGATTGGCGCCTTCCTTCGTTCCGAAGGTTGCGGAAGCGCTCGCCGCTTCCAAACGACCCCCCGTTGTCTGGTTGTCGTTCGCGGAATGCACCGGATGTCCGGAGTCGTTGTTGAGGACGACGTATCCTTGGATCGATGAACTGGTATTGGACGTCATTTCGCTCGATTACAGCGAGACCTTGATGGCCGCTTCCGGGAAGCAGGCCGAGGATGCTCTGCACGAGACGGTCAAGAAGAACGGGGGGCAGTTCATCTGCGTTGTGGACGGAGGGATTCCGACCGCCGATAACGGGGTTTACGGCATGATGGGAGGGCGGACCTTCCTTGAAATCGCCGCGGATATTTGCCCCAAGGCAATGGCCAACATTTGTATCGGAACGTGTTCGTCCTACGGGGGCGTCGCCGCCGCCAAACCCAATCCGACGGCGGTCAAATCGCTGGAGGAAGCCCTCGGGGAAACTTTGAAGACGCCGGTCGTGAAGATCCCGGGCTGTCCGCCCAATCCCATCAACTTTGTCGCCACCGTGGTCAATTTCCTGCTCTTCAGCAAGATGCCGGAACTGGACAATCTGAAGCGTCCGCTGTTCGCTTACGGCAAAACGATTCACGATCAATGCCCGCGCCGCTCCCATTTCGAGAACGGCGAGTTCGTCGCGTCCTTCGATTCGGAAGAAGCGAGGTCGGGATACTGCCTGTTCAATGTGGGTTGCAAGGGACCGGAAACATACAATAATTGTCCGACGGTGAAATGGAATGACGGCGAGAGTTGGCCGGTACAGGCGGGGCATCCGTGCATCGGATGCAGCGAGCCCGATTTCTGGGATAAGATGAGTCCATTCTACAAGTCCTTGTAGTTCCCCCGTGATTCCGCGGGCCATCGCCGCTCGCGGGGCGGGGCGGGCAAAGGACTGAAATCCATCTAAGCTACCGTAATGGCAGGAGTAGGCATATGGCGCAGCGTGTCGTGATAGACCCGATCACCCGGATCGAGGGTCATCTGAGAATAGAAGTCGAAGTCGCAAACGGAAAGGTTGCAAATGCGTGGAGCAGTTCCACGCTCTTCCGCGGTCTGGAACTCATACTTCAGGGCCGGGACCCGCGGGATGCCTGGCTTTTCACCCAGAGGGCCTGCGGCGTGTGCACTTACGTGCACGCACTGGCGTCCGTACGTTCCGTGGATGACGCCGTGAAGGTCCAGGTCCCCAAGAATGCGCGCCTCGTTCGGAACCTGCTGCTGGGGGCGCAGTTCCTTCACGACCACATCGTTCACTTCTACCAGTTGCACGCCCTGGACTGGGTGGACGTGGTGAGCGCTCTCAAGGCGGACCCGAAGAAGACGGCGGACCTGGCCGTCAAAGTATCTTCCACGGCGCCGATGAGCGGCGTCAACGACTTCAAGAACGTGCAGGCGCGGCTCAAGAAATTCGTGGACAGCGGCCAACTGGGCATCTTCAGCAATGGGTACTGGGGGCATCCGGCCTACAGGCTGACTCCGGAGGCCAACCTCCTGGCGACCGCCCACTACCTGGAAGCTTTGCGCCAGCAGGCCCGGACCGCCCGCATGCACGCGGTCTTCGGAGGCAAGAACCCGCACCTGCAGTCCCTTACGGTCGGCGGCGTGACCTGTGCGACCGACCTCAACCCGGACCGCATTTCCGAGTTCCTCTATCTCTGGAAGGAAACCAGGGACTTCATTGAAAACGTCTACATCCCCGACGTGATTGCCGTTGCAGGCTTCTACAAGGACTGGGGCAAGATAGGGGGGACCTCCAACTTCCTGTGTTATGGGGAATTCCCGCAGAGCGAGAAAGAGCCGGAGAGCCTCATGTTTCCGCGTGGGGTCATCTTCAAGCGGGCCGTCAACCAGGTCAAGGACGTGGACCTGAACCAGATTACGGAACAGGTGAAGCATAGCTGGTACGAGGGCGAGGGCGCCCTGCACCCGTCGGCCGGAGAGACGAAGCCCAAGTATGAACCCATCGACGTGAGCAAGCGTTACAGTTGGATGAAGGCCCCGCGTTACAATGACGAGCCGATGGAAGTCGGGCCGCTGGCGCGGGTGCTCATCGCCTACGGGAAGGGGCACGCCCCGACGAAAAAGGCGGTGGACGGTCTTCTGAAAACCGTGGGACTGCCTGTTGACGCCCTCTTCTCGACGCTCGGCAGGACGGCGGCCAGAGCGCTTGAAACCCGTATCATCGCCGACGCCATGGAAGGCTGGATCAACGAATTGATCGGGAACCTCAAGAACGGCGACACCAGCATCTGCGCAACCTACGAGATGCCCAACGAAGGCATGGGCGCGGGCCTGAACGACGTTCCCCGCGGCGCCCTCGGCCACTGGATTCAGATCAAGGACAAGGCCATCGGCAACTACCAGATGGTGGTGCCTTCCACCTGGAACCTGGGTCCCCGGTGCAACAACGACCGCCCCGGCCCCGTGGAGCAGGCCCTGATCGGGACTCCCGTCGCCGATCCGAAGCGCCCCATAGAAGTCCTTCGCACGGTACACTCGTTCGATCCGTGCATCGCCTGCGGCGTCCATGTGATCGACCCGCGGACGAACGAGGTCTACAAGTTCAGGGTCGTGTAGCCGGGCGGACGCCGGTCCCGTCCCGTGCGGGACAACCGCCGATAACCGGGTTTTCATCAACTCACGCAGGAACCTCGCCCGTTCAGGCAGGTTCCTGTTTTCTTCGAATGGAAGAACAAGATCGTATGTCCGTCGAACGGAAACGGATTCTCGTGCTGGGAGTGGGGAACATACTCCTCAAGGATGAAGGGGTGGGCGTTCGGGTCATCGAGGAACTCCAGGCGCGGTGCTCCTTCTCTCCGAACGTGGAGTTGATGGATGGCGGCACCCTCGGAGTGAGGCTCCTCGACCCCATCGCGGCAGCCGACTACGTGATAGTGATCGATGCAGTGCAGAACGGAGGCCTTCCCGGAACGGTCTACAGGCTTCCCGCCGATGTGCTGGACGCTCGCGTATCGTTTAAGAACTCGCTCCATCAGTTGAACCTGGTCGAGACCCTGGCCTATGCGGAAATGTTGGGAAACAGGCCGGATGCGGTTATAATCGGAATTGAACCCGAGGACATATCCCCCTGGGGCACGGAGATGACGGATACCGTCCGGGTGCGTGTGCCGGAATTGATTGCCGGTGTGTTGAAGGAAATCGAGCACGCCGGCGGAACGTATGCATGTGCGGAAAAAGTCCCGGATACGGGATGCCGGGCGCCGGGACGATGGACGTGCCCGGAAACGGAAACACGGTAGGGCGGGGGCGGCGGGAACGAACCCCCCATCCAGCGGCCGGCGTCTTAATCATTGAAGAAAGGTGTAACTCGAATGTGCCTGGCGATTCCTGCGGAGATAACGGCAATAGAGGACGAGATGGCTACCGTGCGTGTGGGAGACGCCTTCCGGAAGGCTTCCCTCATGCTGCTTCCCGAGACGCCTCAACTGGGCGACTATGTGATTGTCCACGCCGGTTTTGCTCTGCACACGCTCGATCCGGCGGAAGCGAGGGAGTCGTTGCGTCTTCTGAGGGAACTGGCTCAACTGGATGGAGAGGCCTGAAAAGCACGACGGCGGGCGAGGCTTCGCGTTCGTTCAGCCCGCGGATGGGCGAAGGGGCCTGGAGGAGTAACATCCCCGTAGGGAGCGCCCAAGGAAACGCCCGAGCGATGACGGCCCGCGCAACCGGTATCTTCCGCAACCGGCGACGACCGGACCGCATCACTCGGGGATAGGGGTAATGAACCTGGATTTGCCCGCCCTTTTTCGCATGAGGACGTACAGCGCGCCGACGCCGCCGTCGTAGGAACGGGCGGAGGCGAAGGCCAGGACGATGCGTTTGAGCGGAGCGTGCGTGAGCCAATTCACAAGGTTTTTCTTGAGGACCGGCTTGCGCTCATGGGAATTGAGACCCCGGCCGGGAATGAGCAGAACGCAACGGTGCCCGCGGGTGAAACTTTGCTGCAGGAAGTTCACCACCACGTCGTAAGCCTGATCGAGGTTATGCCCGTGCAGGTCGACGTAGTCCTGGTAGCTCAGATCTCCGTTGCGAAGCTTCTTCAAGACCTTGGGCGATAACCCCACCACCGCTCCATCCACGTATTCATCCGAGTAGGTCAGCTCGAAGGTCCCTTCGCCCGCCACCAGGTCCACGAGGCTCGTATACGCATCCAACTCCTCCTGGGCCCAGAAACGGGGGGTCTTGCTGGTCGGCGGAGGTGGAGCGACCCGCTCGTGGCGGGACTGCGGAAGGGGCGTCACATCGGCCATCGCTTTCCGGAACAGGGTGTCCTCATCGGGGAGTTTCTCCACCGGTTTTGCCTTGACCTCCTCGGGACGAGGAGCCGCCCGTTCGGCCGAACGGCGCCGCAAATGCAACCGTAGCTGTTGATCTAATTCCTCAAAGGGGTTATAGAAGCTTTGAGAAATGAGTTCATCTCGGGAAGACCGGCCGAGCCGGGAAATATGCTGTTTTTTCTTGCGCGACATGGTTTTCCCTCACTTTTTCATTTTTGTATAAATTAGAATATCATAGGAGAGGACCTCAGGAAACCCTTTCATGAAACCCGCTACTGTCGTCGAAACACCTTCACAGCTATACGCACTGATTCGAGAGTTGGAGCAAGCGCGGCCCATCGCCATAGACACGGAATCCAATAGCTTTCATGCCTACTACGAACGGATTTGCCTGATACAGATCTCCACCGGGGAAGTCGATTATATCGTCGATCCCCTGGCGGTCAAGGATCTTCAGCCACTTATCGAAATCATGGCGGACCCGCGCATCGAGAAGGTCTTCCATGCCGCATCCAACGATATTACAGGCCTGAGGAGAGATTTCAAATTCGACGTGTCCAACCTTTTCGACACGGCCATTGCGTGCAAGATGCTCGGATATAAGCAGTTGGGGCTGGCCACGATTTTGGAGCAGCACTTCGGAGTGCGCCTGAACAAGAAGTGGCAGCGGCACAACTGGGGCAAGCGCCCCCTTACGGACGAGCAGATCAATTACGCCCGGCTCGACACGCACTATCTCATCCCTCTCCGGGACCATCTGGCCCGGGAGCTTCGAGCCGGCGATATGTGGGAGCAAACCCTGGAAATGTTCCGCAGGGCCGCGGCCCAGGAATCCCAGGAAAGGGTGTTTCAGCCGGAGGGTTTCCTGCGTCTGCACGGAGCGCGAAGCCTGGACCCGGTCGGCAAGAGTATCTTACGGACCCTGTACCTGTTCAGGGACAAGGAGGCGCGCCGCCGCAACCGCGCTCCATTCCGCATTTTCTCCAATGAAGTTCTCGTAACGCTCGCCATGCACCGGCCTTCAGAGGTGAAAGACCTCTACCGTCTCAAAGGGTTACCCCATTTCTACAGAACGGGAAGGGCTGCATATCACCTGGTGGAGATTATCAGGAAAATTGTGCACGATATGCATAGCGCCAATGCGGGTGCAACGTCCCCTTCCCTGAAGAGCGAGAGGATTGCATGCGAGGAGGACAACGCCCCGTCGGGGAAGATGGAAGTGTAACAAGTAGAAGTATGACAAGCAGATGAAAGAGGTCAATGGATGAAGTCCGATATAGAGATCAGGGATTGTTTCAAGAGCTACCGTCACGACCAGGATAAGGTTCGTACTCCGGAGGAAACCATCGAGTGGGTGAGAAATCGACTGCGGAATCTCAATATCCGCATTCTGGCCGAAACCCTTCGCATCGATACGGGACGCCTGGATATCCCTGTTTTCATCAGTCTCTGTGGGGAAGACGCGGTTCGCTTTACGGGGACCAAGAAGCAGATGGGCAAAGGGGCGTCGCCCGCCCAGTCGGAAGCGAGCGCTCTCATGGAGCTTATGGAGCGATTCAGCTTCTTCAGCTTCATCCACCAGTATCCTTTCCCGGTCCTCACGTACCGGGAGGCGGGCCCCGGGGCCATTTCACCGGAGCTTCTGAGGTTTTCGCTCCGCGACTCCGATACTCCCATCGACGCGTGCCGCGCGTTTCTCGAGGACACTCCGCTTCGCTGGGCCATGGCCAGGAACCTTACGCGCGGGATTGACCAGATGGTCCCGATCGACTGGTTCTATCTCATCAACGAGTACAACGGGCCGGCGGCGGGAAATAGTTTGGAGGAAGCGATCCTTCAGAGTCTGGGCGAGGTGGTGGAAAGGCATGTCGGTTCCATCATATGTCACGAGAACCGCTCCACCCCGTTGATCGATCCCCGATCGTTGAAGGACCCGGCGGCGATCGAACTGATGGAGAAATTCGAACGGCAGGGCATCGAGGTGTTCCTGAGAGATTTTTCGCTGGATACCGGCATTCCCACCGTGGGAGCGCTGGCCTACGACCCGGCGACTTTCCCGGAGAAGAGCGAAATCGTATTTACGGCGGGCACCACGTCGAATCCGGAAAAGTCGCTCTGCCGGGCGCTTACGGAGATCGCGCAACTGGCAGGCGATTTCGAGAGCCGTACGTCCTACCGTCCCACTCTTCCCAAGTACGCGAGCCTGGAGGAAGCCGCGTACCTCATGCAGCCGGGAGAGATGGTCCCCGTCGACAGCCTTCCCAACCTCGACAACGACAATCTTCGCCTGGAGATAGAGGGGTGCGTGGCGGCGCTGGAGCGGGCCGGATTAGAGGTGCTCCTGCTGAACGTGACTCATCCCGAACTGGACGTCCCGGCGGTGTACACCATTATCCCCGGCGCCCACTTCCTCGATCATACCCGAAACACGGATTTTGCGCAGCATGCCGCGCGCACGCTGCTTCGGGGACTTTCCCCGGACGAGGCCACACCGCATCTCATGCGGCTCCTCGATACTTTCGGTCCGCGCTACGACCTGACGTTCTTCCTCGCCCACGGCCTGGAACTCGAAGGACGGACGGAAGCGGCCCTTAAGCTCTACGGCGATGCGCTCGATCAGCGGCCTGATCCGGGAGAGGTCGCCAGCATCTACATCCATATGGCGTCGTGTTACAAGGATCTCGAACGTTTTCACGAAGCCCTCGAAGCCCTCGATGCGGCAGAGAAGCACAACGACGAACTCAAGGAGATTTACAACCTCCGGGGTTTCTGCCACTTCCGTCTGAAACAGCACCATGAGGCCATAGCCGCATTCGAGCGGGTTATCGAACTCGATCCCGGCTCCGCCATCGACTACGCCAACATCGGCTCCAACCTCCGGGAACTGGGATTCAAGGAGGAGGCCGTCCGGCTGTACCGCATCGCCCTCGAACTCGACCCCGACATCCAGTTCGCCAGGGACAACATCACGAAACTCGAGGCGGAACTGAAGGCCGCCGGTTAGGTTTGCTCTTTCGGGGCGGGCCGCGCCCGCCCTTCGCTCCCCCGTCCATCAGCGTTATCCGGCGAATTTCCTCCAAATTTCCTCCGATTCCCGGTCTAAGCCTTCTCTGCGCGATATGCCGTCATATTGACAAAATGACATAATGGGTTTACTTTATGCCGGTCATGCAATGGAGGTGCGCCATGCTTATTTCAATAGATAAACGCGGGAGCATCAATCTGCCCGCATCCGTTCGCAAGGAACTCGGGCTCAAGAACGGGGATCACCTGGATCTTTCCCTCGCCGAAGGAGGCGTTATTATCCTCCAGCCCGTGGTCATCTATCCAACGATCAAGTTGAGCGAGGAAGGGCTGGCCAGGTTGGAGGAAGCCCGCCAAAGCGGAACCGGTTCCATGCCCGCCTGGTTTGGGGAGGAAATGAAGAATGCCCAATCTGATTCCGGGCAAAAAGTTCCTGGAAGACATCGAGGCGCTCAAGAATCAGAAACACATAATAAAGAAGATCGCTAAGGCCCTGGCGTGTTTGGAGAAAGACCCCCACCATCCCGGACTTCATATTGAACGGACAGTAAATGACCCGAGCGCCTGGAGCATTCGAGTGGACCGGCATTACCGAATCTCTTTCGACCCGCGGGGCTTGACGCCTTCGGGTTTGCCGGATTGGTCGGGAGACCTCGTTCTGCTGCGGGTCCTTTCGCATGACGATCTCTACAAACGTCCGCGGTAAATCCCGTCGGACCCCATCGGACCATACAAGGAGAGTAGCATATGGCGGAGCAACCGGCAGTTGAGGGAGTGATCTGGAAGCTGGAAGACCTGTATAATGGTCCGGGCGACCCCGCGCTGGAAGCGGACAGGAACTGGTGCCGCGAGGAGGCGGACCGGTTCGCGGCGGATTACAGGGGGCGGGTCGGAGCGCTATCCTCCCGGGAACTCCTGGACGCGATCACCAGGATGGAGGTCCTCCAGGAAAAAGCCCGTCGAGGAGCGGCTTTCGCTTTTCTCAATTTCTCCACGCAGACGCAAGATCCCGCGGCGAGTTCCCTCATGCAGTCGTACCAGGAGTTCTACAGCGCTCTGCATCGGGACACCCTGTTCTTCGGACTCGAATGGACGCAACTGGACGACGAACGGGCCCGCCGCTACCTGGAAGATCCGGTCCTCTCCCGCTATCGGCATCATCTCGAACTCCTTCGGCGCTACAAACCGCATATGCTGACGGAAGCCGAAGAGCGGTTGCTCGCCGAGAAGGAGCCCGCGGCGGGGTCCGCCTGGAGCACGCTGTTCGACAAGGTGACCAGCCACCTCCGGTTCGGCGACCGGAAGCGGACGCAGTCGGAAGTCCTGAGCGACCTCTACCGTCCCGACAGGGACGTCCGGAAGGAGGCCGCGCGGGAACTCACGGAGGGGCTCGACGGGGTGCTGCACGTGCTCACGCACACATTCAACACCATCCTTCTGGACAAGGCCATTTCGGACCGCATCCGGAAATACCCGCACTGGCTGAGCGCGAGGAACCTCGACAACGAGGCCGACGACGGGATGGTGGAAGCCCTGGCGGGCGCGGTATCCTCCCGCTACGACATGGTCCACCGGTACTACGGGCTCAAGGCCAAATTGCTCGGGCATGACACCCTCTACGATTACGACCGGTATGCTCCCATTCCCGGGCTGCCCGACCAGGTCTTCTCGTGGGACGAAGCCAGGGAAACGGTGCTCACCGCCTACGGGAGCTTCTCACCCGAGATGGCGGATATCGCTCGCCGGTTCTTCGAGGAAAGGTGGATACACGCCCCCGTTTTGCCCGGCAAGCGCGCCGGGGCCTTCTCCCACTCGACCGTTCCATCCGCTCATCCGTACGTTTTGCTCAATTACACCGGCAAGCACCGTGATGTCACGACCCTGGCTCATGAACTGGGGCACGGCGTCCACCAGTACCTGGCGCGGGAGCAGGGGCTATTCAACGGCGATACGCCTCTCACCACGGCTGAAACGGCGTCGGTCTTCGGTGAGATGCTCGTGTTCCGGCACCTGCTGGGCAAGATCCGTTCCCCGCGGGAGCGGCTCGCCCTCCTCTGCGGGAAGCTGGAGGACGCCTTTGCCACCATCTTTCGCCAGGTGTCCATGAATCGTTTCGAAGACGCCGTGCACAAAGAGCGAAGGGAGAAGGGCGAACTCTCGGCGGAGCGCATCGCGGACCTTTGGATGCAGACCCAGCAGCCCATGTTCGGAGATTCCGTGACCCTCCTGGAGCACTACCGCACGTGGTGGTCTTACATTCCCCATTTCGTCCATACGCCGGGGTACGTGTATGCGTACGCTTTCGGGGAACTGCTGGTCTTCGCCCTCTACCGGCAGTACCAGGAGAGAGGGGAATCCTTCGTGCCCATGTACTTCGAACTCCTGCGCTCCGGAGGCAAAGCCGCGCCGAACGAACTCCTCCGTCCGTTCGGCATCGACCTCGGGGACCCGGATTTCTGGCTCACCGGCCTGCGGGTGCTTGAAGGGCTGCTGGAGGAAGCCGAGAAGGAAGCGGGTTAGGCCGGCCGGTCCGGCAAGGCTGGTTCCGTCGAACCGGCCTTCTTGGCTTTCCCGGGGGGCGGGAACCGCCACAGGCCGCCCTCGCTCACGCACTCCCAGCCCCAGCGCAGCCACCCGAGGAGCGCCTGTGCGAGCCACAGCGCCCACAGGAGCATGAGAACGCGGTAGACGTAAATAGGGACCGTGAGCGCCCATGGGCGGGGCATGGCGGAATCGACGCGGTCCATGGTCCAGTGCAGGCTCAGGGCGGTGGAGTTGTTGCCCGCGATCTGCATGTGGGGAATCCCGAGAAGCCCCTCTTTGACGGCGAAGTAGAGGCACCCCAATGCTGCGGCGGTCCACGCCGCAAGAGCCAGTTGCGCCATGTCGAACCGGAACCATCCCGGCCCGAATGCATGGCGCCTTCGAAAGCCCAGGGCCGGGAGCCATCCCGCGATGATTACGGCGACAGCGGGATGGAGTTGTATGATTCCCAGTCCCAGCAGGACCCAGTGGCGCGTCTTGAGGGGCGTCCACGGCGCCCGGCCCAGCGCGGCCGCTCCCAGAATCACCACCACGAGATAGTTCCAGCAGAGGACCGCGGGTCCCATGGACGGTCCCGACGTCCATAGTATCCAAACGTTTCGCGGCATCGTGAAGGTGACGTCGGCGTTTACCGCCCGGCGGCCCAGGTCCACCTCCGGTGAGCGCATGAGCAGGCGCGATCCCGCTTCGCCGCGCCATTCCATGTAGACTTCCCGGCTGCCCGGCTGCAGGGGAATCGTCACTTCCCTGCCGCGCCCGCCGTCGGGTTCGCCTGCCGCGCCTGTCGTGACCGCCGCGCCGGTTGAGCCGGTAGCCCCGGATGGTCCCGCCGGTCCTCCCGGTTCGACCGGTTCCGTCGGTTCCGCCGGTTCCGCCGGTCCGGACGAAACGGGCTGCTCCTTCCCCTTAATCTTCAGGACCTGCAATGCAGCCCCCTCCGGAAGCAGGATTTTGTGCTGCCCGCCCTGGCTGGAGCGCATTTTGAGCGTGAGTTCCCCTTTGTCGAGCCGTTGTCCGGGGGTCCACTCGAGTCTGGCGGAATCGATGGTGAGCACCTGTCCGGGAATGACCTCCGGCCGGGATACGGCAATCGTCACGGCCTCACCGGGCCACGGCTTCCAGGTCGGTTTCCAGTACCCGGCGTCGTCCTGGTGATGGATAACCGGTATCCCGGCCGGTTCGCAACGCCATATGGGACCGGCGTCGAGCACCCATGTTTCCGTCCACATGGTCCCGTCGGCTCCTTCGGGCGCCTTCAGGTGGATGGCGGGCGACATTTCGAGGGTCGATTCCCATTCGAAGGTCTGCGCTCCGGGAACCATGTGAACGAGCACGTGGCCCTTCTCCACGCGGACCCGTGATGTCGTAACCGACTCTCCCTCGATGAGAGGAATGGCGGCGGCTATGGGGTCTCCGGGGGGCGTCATGCGCCGCACCACCGTGTGGACCCGCCAGTCGAGTCCGAGCATGAGGGTCCGTTCCACGTGCAGGAAGGGGGAAAGGGCGCTTTCTCCCGATCCGGATTCGCGTGCGGAACCCGGCGCCGTTTCATCGTCTCGTCTCACCAGTTGGATGCCCGGTTCCACCTGGCCGTCGGGGTGCACGCCCTGGATGTCCCAGCCGCCTCCGGTGGAATCCTCAACCTTGACGAAATGAGGCCGCAGCGGCAGAAACAGCTGGATTCCGCTTCCGGCCCCGCCCGGCGGCACTCTTCCGGAAATATGAATTCTATGAACTCCCTCCGGTACGGTGACCCAGAGGAGACCCTCCCTGTCCCTCGAGACGGTTTGCGCGTCCGTCTCCGTACCCGCGCCGGTTTCCCCTTCGGTTCCGGCCGTTCGAGCGCTGTTTCCCCCGGGACCGTCCACCGCAATCCTTTCGGGAAGCCACGCCTTCGTATTTCCGGGCAGAGGGACGGCGGTACGGACGGCGGCATGAACTTCGAAGAGAACCGAGATCGCATCGGAACCGAGGGCCAGGTGCATGCGGGGGCTTTCCGCGCAATTGGGAAGGCACTCCGGAGGTTCGAGAAGGCGGGTTTCCAGTTCCTCGAGAAGTTCCCGTGGAGGGAACAAGGCGCCGCCGGAATGCTCCCGCGCGTTCCCATTTCGCTTCGTTTCCGCATCTTCAGCGGGCCCGACGGTTCCCATGGCGGCTCCGGAGAAAAGGAGGACGGCAGCCGCGGTCAGGAGCGCGCTCATGAGCGCGGCCGATGCGCCGCCTCCGGTCGAACCCGGCGCGCCCGGCAGGCTGCGGGCTCCTCGCAGGCCGGAAAAGCGGGAAGGCAGCGCCCCTGTCAGGCCCGCGGCCAGAAGACCCAGGAGCAGCACGCGAAGGAAATTCAGCGCCAGGTTGCCCGCGGGTGGGATCAGCCAGAGGCGGACCTGCTGATCGCGAGCGACGGGTCCGCTCCAGCGCATGACAAACGAGCGCCACTGCCAGGCGGGAAGACCCGGTCCGGTCTGGATGAGCGCCTTGGGGTCCCGCGCCAGCGCCGCGCGCTTCTGTTTCCGGGAGTAGATGTCCGGTTCGTCGGCATTTTGCTCCGGCGCGCCGGTGGACGGCTCCGTCTTCTGCATTATCCTGTTGGAGGACTCGGGAACGGGAGGCATCGACGGGGCAGGGGGGGCCATTTTGGCGACAGGGCCGAAGAACCCGTCGAAGCCGCCCATGATGGATGAATCGGCCTGAATCCGTGACGGTTCGAGCTGCGGGTGCAGGCCCCACCGGACCTGCCGGATCATGAAAGGGATGCAGATCATGATCAGCACGGCGACGGCGGCGATGCGCCAGGCGTTGACGCAACGCTTCAGGCGGCCTTCGGGAAGGAACCGCAGCAGAGCCGTCGCGGCGATGAGGCTCAGCCATGCGATCCTCGGAGCGCCGGGTTCGTGGTAGGTGAGCACCAGCGTCGCCAGGGCGAGTATCCCCCACGTGCGTCCCCACAGTTGCGAAACGGCGATCGCTATGAGGAGCGACAGGAAAAGGTCGAGCAGGGTCCAGCGTTCGATCCAGGTCCCGGGGACATGGTCCGCGCCGCTCGCGGCGAAGATCCTCCAGCCGGGAGGGAGGTTAAGAGTCGCCGACGCGGACTGCATGTCGTGGTCCCATCCGATGGCCGGTATCGTGCGTAACGGCCCTTCGATGCGGGAATCGGCGGAAAGGTCGATGCGGCCCTTTCGCAGTTCGACTCCCGCCTTAGGGTTGTCGCGGTCGCTCCCGTGGTTGGTGATGAGTTGATCGACCCCGTCGATGCTCGCCCGCCCCAGCACCATCGGAGGATTCATGGCGATGAACCACTGCCGGCTCACGGTCCCCCCGATCCGGTCGTGGGCCGTAAACCCTTTGCCGTCGAAGTCCAGCCACAGAGTGCGCTGCAAATCGAGCCTGTCCGGGGCCGGGTCGGGGTCGCCGCGGCGATTCTCCCGGAAAAACACCCTGGAATCCGGTTCGACGATGTAGACGGAAAATTCCTTCCACTCCAGCGGGACATCCGTTTGCCCCGGATCGGTGGCGGGGACGCCTTCGATCTGAACCATCCGCAGGTGGTTTTGGGATTCGAAGGCCCAGGTTTCGGTCCCGAACGGCGCGCGCGCCGGGCCGAGTTCATGGACCGGTCCCTGCAACCGGGAGTCGATGTAGACTTCGAACCTCCCCGGACGCGCCTGCAACGTAAGCGTCCCGTCCCGCCCGAGCCTGGCGGGAATGGGACTCCGCACGTTCATGGGCGCCGCTCCGTCGAGCAGCACGCCGTCCAGTTTCACTTCACGCATTTGGCCGGAGCAGTTGATCCGCACCAGGTTGGTCACCTGCATGGGAATGGAGTCGGTTATGAGGCGATAGATGCTCACGTCGAGCCGGTTCTCCCGGCCGGCGGCATCTCTTCGCTTCTGAAGCCACAGGCGGCCGTCGGCCTCGAGGAGCGGAAACTCGACGCTCCTCCTGTCGATGGTCAGTCCGACAAGGCCGCTCGCCTCGGGGATTCGGAGAGTTTCCGGCATCTGCCCCCAGAAGAACGCGCCTTTTATCCGATGCCTTCCGGGACTCACGTAGGTGTGGGGCATGCCCTGCCTCGACACCAGCGGAGCGCTCTTTCCGTTTACGGTCACATCCTGGGGCCACGCTTCCCCGTCGCCGGGAAGAGGAATCCAGCCGCTGTCGAACGCCAGCCACTCCTGGCTGAACGTTCCTCCCTCCGGGTCCAGGTCCAGTTGCAGCCGGGAGGGCCAGAAGCACATATGCAACCCGCCGTCGGCGTAGGAGGAGGGGCAAAGATACTCCTCCTTGTCATGAAGCGCCCATTCGCTCCATCGCTCGAGTTCCGGGGGAATGTACCCGGCGGCGCCCGCGGCCCCGGGCCGTGCGAACGCCGGCGCGGACCAGGGCGGAACAGCCATTCCAGTCACACAAACGACACAAAGAACGAAACCGAACCACACCGCCCGGCGCATCATCCTGTCCCCCTCCCTCCCATGCCCCTCCGGCCTGATTGCAGCAGCTTACGGGTAGCTCTGCCCCGTGGGGCGGATCATGATCTCGTTGACGTTGACGTGAGGCGGCAGCGTGAGCAGCCAGAAGATGCCGTCTGCGATGGCTTGGGGTTCGAGCAGTTTGCCGAAGTGCGCAACCCCTTTGCCGAAGTTCTCCTCGTCGTAGCCCGCCACGCTCTGAAACTCGCTGACCACGATTCCGGGCATGACCAGCGAAACGCGCACGCCATGCGAGCACACTTCGCGGCGAAGCCCCTCGGCGATTCCGGCGACCGCAAACTTGCTCGAACCGTAGAACCCGCTGAACGGCGAGATGTTGCGCCCCACGACCGAACCGACGGCAACGATGTCTCCCCCCTTGCGCTGGACCATGTACTGGCCGGCCCGCCGCAGCAGATGGGCCGCGCCGAGCACGTTGGTCCGGTAAAGCGCCTCCCACTGCGACTCGTCGCTGTCGAGGACGCCTCCCGCAAGGCCTCGTCCCGCGTTGGCTATGACGATGTCGTAAGCGCCTCCGCCTTCTTCCCAGGCCAGAGCGCGCTCCAGGAGCGAATCAACGTCGGCGATTACGCCCATGTCACCGGCCGCGGCCAGGGCCTTGCCGCCCCCGGCGGTAATTTCCGAGACCAGTTCGTCCAGCCTGTTTTTGCGCCGGGCATGGACCACGACCGCGGCGCCCGCCCGAGCGAGGGTTAAGGCGACGGCGCGCCCGATGCCGGAACTGGCTCCCGTCACGATCGCTGTCTTGCCCGAAAGAACCCGGTTCATCGATACTTCTCCTTGTGTTGTGAAATACGAAGAATTCCGCATGGTCTCCACGGATACAGTCCTAAGTACCTGAGCAGAAGTTCTATAACATTTTATTAGATCGCGGCATCCCGAGTCTGCATCAGGAAACGTCCCTCAAGCTTAGTCTCCACGGATACAGTCTTTGACGGTCAAAGAGGAAAAGCCGTATACACCATGAAAATAAACTGAAAATGCCGAAACCGCAAACACGCATTTGCTTAATGTGGCGGTCTTTGTCCTGCTCGAGACGAGCTTGCGGAAGACGAGCCTGCCCGGTAATCCTCATGACGGCATTCCTGACTTCCAGAGATAAGAATATTGCCTGCGCTTGTTTCCCGTAGAAATGAGGATTGAAAAACAATTTCCATATGCTAACTTTGTAAAAGGAAGTATTGGAGTCAAGAATCATTGCGGCCGAATGAAGATGATCACGGTCGAGAAAGGGACTGTCATGGATTACTCTCAATTCATCATCCGCGACCCACAAGTCTGCGGGGGGGAGCCTATAATCGCGGGAACCCGAATAACACTGCGAACGGTTCTAGCTAGTTTGGCGGAGGGGGCGGCTATAAGTGAAATTCTGACCGATTTTCCAGCGCTGATGGAAGAGCAGGTGATGGCGGTGATTGCATTTGCCGCGGCCTCCGCTGAAGAGGATCTGCCGGTTTCAGGAATTCCGAAGGTCGCATGAGGATTAAACTGGACGAAAACATGCCTGTGCGTTCATATTTCGGTGTTCCATTAGGATTTTTGATAAAAGAAATAAATTCCATAAAATGCCCTTGCGGATTCGTTTGCGTATCCTTTCCCTTTATATTTTTCGTTGAACTGCCATCCTATACTGTAGGTGTCGGGCTCTTCTTTTTCTGTAAAGATATTGCCGATAAGAGTATCGTCTATTTTCAGACAAACAGCTACATGCAATTCATTTTCACGTTTTCGAATCGAATCAAGAACAGTCTCTTCAGATGTGTTGAGCGCTTCATCTATAAAGCAGTTCGCGCGTGGATGAGAGATAATTTCCCATAACTCCACCACATCCTTCTCTTTATAATTTCGTACCACCAGTCTTTCTGTTTCAATTCTTATCACGATGAATACCCTTCTTCAGGAAACTGGTGGGTCAGGTCTTGCATTACGACATCATGGAACCCGACGAGACCGTACCCGATAAATCTGTTAGGCTCTTTATGCGTTTTCGATGGTTGTATCCGTTCGATGGGGAACATAATCAACCGAGGCTGGCAAATAATCGATTTCATGGCTTAATTTCTCAGATGTCCGATTCGCCGCACGCCACCCACCAGAAATGCATAAAGAGCCATCTTTTAAACGCAATACCTTTCAAATAAGGGCCGGAGCCTGTCTGAAGGGTACGGAGGGTTGAGGCCATTGGAGGTGTTCCTTTCGTTTGACGCGGAATTTGGACATCTTCTTTTTCACCACACGCGGGTTAATTCTGTTTCTACGTTTCGGCAGGAGGTCCGTGACGATATCTTGCAACAAGCGTCTGTAGAGTTGTGGGTGCGATTCGGGGGCCGTCATCTGAAACTCGGGTATGGCGTTCCGGATGACCCTGAGAGCATGCACGAAGCTTATCCGATCGGAATCGATTTGTGCCTCACAGGCGGCGTCATGGATCAGGAAGCGCACGGCGTAGTGGCTGATCAGGAGCGCGTAGAGTTCCTGAATGACGCCGACGGGCTTGAGGCTGCGAAGTGTACGTGCGCAAAGCCCTTGGTGGGTGTCGATCTCATCGATGGTGATCTCCACTTCCCATCGCTTATGGTAGGCGCACACCAACTCCAAAGCGGGGCGGGTTTTGGGATCGAGCAAGGTGGTGATGAGACGATGCACTTCTCCATATCCGGGAAGAGCGGGGTCGGTGAAGGTGTATTCGATGATGCGAACGAGCATCGCTTCGCCCTTCTTGCGCCGCTTGTATTTAAACTGAAAATGCCGAAACCGCAAACACGCATTTGCATAATGTGGCGGTCTTTGTCCTGCTCGAGACGAACTTGCGGAAGCGCGCGCAGAGGAAGATCGGAAGCGGCGATGAGGAGTCGAGGACAATGTTGATGACTTGGCGTCACCCCCGCAAAAGCGGGGGGCCGGGAGACATTGAAAGACCTTGATTCCGGTTTTCGCGGGAATGACCATGCGGCGCTTAACGCAACAGACTCGTCCGCAAAAGGAGGGAATATGCGGAAAAGGACAGGCCAGGCTGGGCATAGGGGCAGGATGATGGATCATGCGGTTATGCTCATGAAAATCTTGGAGGAACGGGATTCAATCACCCTGGAGGAAGTATAGGATATCCTTAATATCACAGAGAACACTACAGAGCGTTGGATCGATTCTTTCAGCGTTGTCTCGCCCATCAGTATGGAAAAGGGAAAGGTCATTATCGAGAGGGAAGAGCGTCAGGAGGAAGTGATATGCAAGTAAAATGAGAGGACTACCAGGTCGGGGCCAGGCCGAGATCGCTGTATATGGGCTCCAAAAGCTTTCGCTCAAGGGGCCATTTATCCGGGAGAGTGCTACGATATAGGTGCGACAAGAAATACACCAGCAGGATGATCGGTTGGCGGAAGAAAATATCCCTTTTCGCCTTTTCACGAATGCGATCCCAAAGATAAGCGTATTTAGGATCGGTCAGAAAGCCGTCCAAATCATCCGGTGAGTGTTTCCGCAAGAGTTCAATGCTTGCATCCAAAATGAATGTCGAATTCTTCTCGTCGTGGTTCGAGGCGAAGTAGCCCGCCGCCACTTCCAAGAAGCGCTCCTTCAGCCTGTTCTCCCATTGGCCAAGAATCAGGCTTTTATCCTCAAGGAGGTTTCTCGCACGTACAAAAAGGTCGTCAGTAGTTTCCATCAGCGCCATACTCTTTGCGATAGTACGATGTACCTCGGGTTCAGTTCTAACCTTACTCTTATATATGGTATCATGGGTCAACTCAGCGTAGGCATGCTGTAACAGTGTTCTGAGTTGCACCTCACAGGGGGTTCCCTTTAAGATTTTCTGGCCATCGTGCTCAAAATCGCACAATGCTCTAATAATATAATGCACCGATTGATAATCGAACAGCCTGGGCTCCCTCGCTTTCTCGTCCTCAAAGTCCCGGTCGAGCGAGAATCTCCAATGGCTGCAACTTTCAATTATCTCCTTGAGAATCTGGAGCTGAGAGCTGAGTAAAACGACAAACCGGATACCAACCTTATCGGTAAGGTCGTCATATGGATCTTTGTACTTATCCGCCTTGCGAACAAAAGCCTTATTAACCAGAGAATCGACATCCTTGGTGCGCACTGAGGGCGTTATCTTTACCACTTCGGAATAGCCATGTTCACCTTCAACTTTCTTCTTCAGTCCTGTTTCTATTACATTTTTCGCAAATTCTCCCCAGACTCTTAACATCGGAAGTTCCAGTTGATATTTCTCAATGAATTCTTCCTGATTCATGAATCCTGATCCTTAAGCTGCCCAGCGATCCTTACGATAGTAGAATCATGCGATGACTCCACTATTTTAACCAGTTCGGCAAATTGATCGGCGGGGGCAATGATATTTACGTCGGAATTAAATCGTATCCTTCGCTTTCTGAGCTTATCCTTAATAAAAGTAGTGTCCTTAATAACCGAACTTGATGGAAATCCCATTTTCATCATAAATACTTCATAGACATCACGTAGCTCATGATCGAGATAGGCTTCAGCAAAGGTGCTTACAGATACCGTGGTACCCTGATCGATCTTCATGTAGGTATACAGGGCATTATGAAGATCAACTTTTTTCTCCGTGGATACCGGTGAACGATTTATGAAAGTAGATGTCCATTCAAAGAACTGAAGAGTATGATCCTTTGATGTTATTGGGATCTCCAATCCGAGAAAGGAGTTATAGAAATACCTTGCGGCTTTTCTGCTATTCCTGGCAGATATATTACTGTCAAAAACATATGCTTCGAAATCATCTCTATTTCTTAACCCATTATCAGCGAGTGCGATATTATTTTCAATGAAAACTCCGATTTTATAAAGCTTTGTGTGTGGGGTCAATAGTAGCTTATTAATATATTCCATGATGACATTTTCATCAATTTCCTTTTCTACGAATCCCTCATGTCGTTCAGCCTTTATGATTATCAGGCATCGTCTATTGGAAGACCTTACAGTGCTTGTTATTACAACGAGACTTCCTCCAGGCCAACTACGGCTTGTATGGGCTTTAGTATGTAACCGGGCCAGTCGTGCTGATTGAGTTATAAATTCCGGATCGTCCATATCCAGTAATTTACATACATGTTGAAAGCAGCTACCATCGCCGCATTCTTCGATATCCATGGGAATACAGTGTGATCCGCGGCCCAAGGCGGATGTTATGCGTTCCTGGAGTTTTGCATGTCCGGCATCATCGAGGATAGTCAACACCTGACTTGTTATTGGAGCAATACCATGTCCTTGCTCATCGGGCGGAAAGACGTTATGCAGTATGATTCTGTTAATTCTCAAATTCGATATGTCTTGCATGGATGGGCCTCCGTATTTGGGTGATGCGAGCTTAAATCAACAGCATTGGGATCAGGCGGTGGCTTTCAAGACTTTCTGGACCTCCGCTTGCGCGGGGGAGGTGTTAATTCAACAAAACCGGGTCGCAATTTGCGGGGTATGAAATCCATAATACTTTTTATGGAGGACAGGGTAACATCATTAATATCTTTATTGTCTGGCAATGATTCCAATGAGCGTAAATAGTTAAGGAATTCAGATGAATCTTTCTCCCTTTCAAATACAAACCATTTCAATATATCTTCTTTATTTAGAGGTGTGTATTTTAAAATACACTCAAAAAGCCCATCTAGACATTGTAAATGGTTGAACTCGTTATTATCTGCAAAGCCCATATTACTTTTTGATAGATATGTAATGTCTGAGCCAAAGTTAGCTATAACGTCATCAATATCTTTATTATTAATACATGATAATATTAAATAGAGAGGGAATGGAATAATTAAATTTTGGCCGATTATACATAATGAAAGTATAAATGGACCGCATATCTCAATATCTCTAAAAGATGCTCGGCTAATTATGCACTCTGATAACTCGATATTTTTCATTTTGCACGAATTAAAGCTGACAGAGCCGAAGTTACAGTAATAAAAGCTAATGTTTGTAAACGATGAAAAAGAAAAGTCAACACCAGAGAAATTACAGTACCTTATAGTATAGCCAGAATCAGCTTCGCCTATCTTTGATCCTCTTGCAAAACTTAATAAAGGTACGCCCATTCTGTTATTATTAGAAAGCCAAGGTGGAAAAACTAAGCCCTGGTAATTACTAGAACGCTCCATCATTTGTAATAGACGTAAATGTTTAGTCAGTAGGGAAGAAAAATATCTACAGGTATCTATGTCATTGTATAACATATTACCAACCAATAAAGCGATCCATCTATCAATGTCTCTTGATACATTACCTCTATCTGTTCTTACAGTAAGGACTTCCTTATCAATTAAAGCGTTACCTGATTCGGCCTGCATGATGAGGCAATCCATATCCGATTCAATTATTGACTTACATATACCTATTAAATTACCTATTACTGCATTATTTATAGGCCATTTAATTACATGCTTATCTTTTATATAATATTCAGAATCAGATAGTTTTAAATCCTGATACCATAAATAGTGAATCCTATTGCTAAATAAATCGCATGAATAATCTGATATCCCCAAAGATGCAATGAAAGGGAAAAGAAGCTTTCTTTTTTCTATAACTACTGGTGTAACCTCATCACTTACGCTCTCCCTAAGTAGATTAAGCAATTCCCTAAAGAACTGCATTGCCTGATGGGTTGGCTCTCCAATGGTAAGTCTTACCTTAGCATCTAAAATGTTACTTCCCTCGTCGAGCGCATACTTCAGGAATATCTTAAGATAATATTCAGCCAGTAGAATTTCTGCAAACGACTGATGCTGAAACTTCATATTATTCCCATCTTCACCAAAGTAAGAATGAGAAAGAAATTTCAAGTCATTGATCTCAGAATATTTTTCTAAGGCAGCCCTTGCTTCCATAGGGCATCTCTCGATCATCCGGCATATATCTTCCTTCCGTATTGTAGTGATATTATTATTATGGCGTTGGTAAAGCCAAAGTGCCGCAGTAATATGTAAAATGTTGCGAAACCTGAATTCATCCTTTAAGTTAGTAGAGCATGTATTATCATACTTGCATTTTGCCTCTCTTGTGAGCATATTGAGGAAGGACAGGTAAATACCAATTCTTCCATTTGATAAGGTAGCCTTGCCGCCAAGAATAAGCTTGTACAGCATGTATGCAAAGATTGGCCTACGAAGCTCATCTTTCGCGAGTATCTGTCTACACGTCAATTCATTGTGCACATCAAAATCCGCGCTATCTCTGATGCCATTTAAAAGGTCTTTTATGAATTCATTTCCGGTTCCGGAAAGTTTATCGAAATTCTGATTATCTGTAAGAGATGTGATGAGCCAGTGATTGAATTGTGATTTCTTGAAGCCGTGAATTGAAATAAACTGCGATTCTCTCTGTTGTTCTTCTCCGATGATCGTCATAGGCGCATGCAGTGACAGGTGCCTTTGTAAGCCATCATCAATTGGCCGCGTCGTAATTACTAACCGATTTCTCCTTGATTTGACTTCATCGATCTTCTGAACCCTTTGAATAGATTCAATCACTGCATCAACGTGCCTTTGATTGAGCTCCCCACTTTCGTCAAGAGAATCTATGAGGAACATGTATGTTTTCTTCTTATAGTAGCTATCTGCAATATCGATTGCGTATTTTTTCACCAGATAATTACTAATTACACCAAACGGGGACTCATGGCAGTATCTTCCATATTCCGCTAAATTAAAATATACGGGGAACATGCCATCGCCGGTTCTGAGATATGTGTCCGCAAGCTCGGCAGCATAACTCCTTAAGAATACAGATTTTCCTTTTCCAAAGTCAGCCACCACGAATAGTATCTTCTCATTATGGTCTTCCCCCTCTTTAAAATACTCTTCGATTAACTCGTCAATGGGCCTAAGGTCTTCTTCTTTATCGTCATCTATGCTGCGAAAGTTTTCAACCTTTTGCCATTTGGCAAAAGTTGTTTCATAAGGTAAATTCTCATTATCGACAAAGCCGATACGCTTAAGTTTCTGTATATCCTCTAAGAAACGTATTTCGGTCTCGGTAAGCCAGTTCTGTTCGACATCCTTCAGATGAGCCTGATAATCTACCTCTCCGAATGCTTCTTTTATAGTATTTTCGACTCCACCATTAAAGTGCTTTTGGAATTTTTCGATTGTATTTAGTTCTATGCCAAGATCACGAAGTATACTCTTATAACTTTCTCTAACCAACTTTATGGCAGGGTGTTGATTTGGCTGAAAAACGAGATAAAGCTGGTCTGATGTGAGCTTCTCATTGATGTATTGAAGCGATTTTTCTATCTTACCAATTGCATCTTTTGCAGCTTTCTTAGAAAGACGGGATGGCATGGCGTCTTTTATCTCTTCCAATGATTTCTCCGCCTGCACAAAACCAGCGCTCAAATACGTTGCATAGCCAAAGCCCTCCAACTTATTAGTTTGGACCTTCTGAAAGTAATTTTCAATCCAATTCTTGCCGAAGAACTTTATTATCAGTCCAAGAACTCCAGTTGTACCTTCTATGAGTTCTTTACCGTCCGCATCAAAGTGCTTCTTGATTTGATCACTGGCTGCTTTAATCAGGTCCGGCATGCTCTTCATGTATTCAAGTGCTTTCTCTTTGGCAGATACCATGGGGAATCTCCTCTTTACCTAGGAAAGGAAAAATGCATGTTCCCATCCACGAAGTGGATGTTCAGACTTCAATGGTCATACATGCGTGCACGCTACGTTCATGGGGTGGGACCACGCTATCCATCAGCACTTCCGGGATAAGCATCCCCAAAGAAGGAGTTGCATGAACCTTAGTGCACTATTTTTACCCTTTGAATGGCCGCAGTAAGGGACTGGGCCTCCCCCAACACACATTCTTGCCCTCCTTCAATTTTATGCTCCTAAGCGGGATTTTGGGCGATTTCCAAAGCATTGGCGTAGACACGAAACCTTCCTTTATCCATAATTCTGGATCGATATATGCTTTCCTACTATTTTTTTCGATGATATTGGACCACAAAATAGCATTCTTTCTACATATCAATCCAGAAAAATCGGATACGCATAAAGAAAATAATGGTGTAATCAATGGACTTCTTCATCTTTCTCCCACTACGTGGATCTTTCGTATGCTATGACCTTCAATGCCATTTCAAGTTCCGGGTATTTCTTGGAGAGGAACGGCCTCTTAGGGAACGCCGGGAACGATTGGCGCCACCTACCACGGTGCTTCTATGGCTGGGGAAACTCGTCGTTGCTACTCAGGTTCCGGTCCTCTCGCTCACACTCCCCGCTTACCCCGACCTCTTCTTGGATGAGGGATTATGTCGGAGACATACAACACATGGGATTGAGACAGTATAGAGGCTCCGTCGAGTATGAAGGTGGTTCCGGTGAGGAGCACTATTATTACGCCCAGCGAGGCGGGATACGACACCTGCCGCCCCAGGTGGACGCGGAATAGATGAAAATCGTTCTGGAGTAGTCGGGATCGGAGGGGATGATGAGCCCCGGCTCGTTCAATGCGCTGCTCCAGTTTTTCTGGGATCAGCGGGGACCGGCTTTGCCGTTTTATTTTCAAGTGCCGATGGGGCTGTATGGGGCTGGAGAATACGGTTGCGAGGCTAATCCGGCAGGGCTCGGTCCGCTCGAGACGGAGCTGGATGCCGGGTATGGTGAAGGGACTGTTTATATTGTGCGGTTTACTCAGGAGGAGCTGTCTTTCAGATTTCTTTTCTCGAGTAACTGGTATACGGAATCGCCTTTGGAATTGCTTCGGGTGGTTTGATGGGGGGTGAGGGGGAAGTCGGGTTCACGAGGTTTTCCTTGATTCCGGTTTTCGCGGGAATGACCATGCGGGTTTGATTCAACAACATTGGGAGTCGAGAACCCCGTTCATGGCGAAGAGCCCGTCAGACCGGGGGCAATGGCTGTCCGTGCAGGTCCGTGCAGGTTCGTGCAGGTTCGTGGAAGTGGAATCAGTCCACGTTCTTGGGGTTGGCGACTCGTCCACATGAGAGCGCCGGCCTATCGTGGTCCAGGTCTGCGTCGGTTCGTCCGTTCCTGAAGCGTCGAAAAAGGTCATCGCGGGTGGGGCGCCTCAGAAATCCGAGTTTCCTCACGAAGACCACCGCGGCGATGCACACGCAGGCAAGGGTGACGCCGCTCGCGGGGTTGCGGAAGTGGACGATGACGATCCCGGCAGCGCACAGAAGAAATGACGCGGCGTGAATGATCGTGACCACGCTCTTCGAGGAGAACCCGCGGGCCATGAGCCGGTGATGGATGTGCCCCTTGTCGGGATGGAACATCTCCCGGCCGGATGCGAGGCGGCGCAGGGGAGACAGGAGTGCGTCGAAAATCGGAACTCCCATTGCGGTGAAGGGGATGAGAAACGCGGCTCCGACCTGGCTCTTGGTGGAACCCATGATGGATAGCCCGGCGATCATGTATCCGAGAAAGTAACTCCCGCCGTCGCCCATGAATACCGAGGCGGGCGTGTAGTTGTAGCGAAGAAACCCGAGGACCGCTCCCGACATCGCCGCGAACATCGCCGCATTGGCGTAGTCCGACCCGGACGCGAGAAGCCCCGTCATTACAAGACAGGTGAAGAGCGTTATGCCTCCCGCGAGGCCGTCCAGACCGTCGATGAGGTTGATCGCGTTCACGAAGAGAACGAACCAGAACACCGTCAGAATGTAGCTGAGCGCTCCGTGGGCGAAGTACAATTCCTGGTAGAAAAGGGTGTCGATCCGGATTCCGCCCGCGAAAGCCACGGTAGCCCCGATCATTTGAAACACGAGCTTGATCCACGCGGGGAGACGGCGAAAATCGTCAAACAGGCCCACGCCGAAAGTGATAACGGCCCCCGCAAGCAGGGCCTGGAGATTGTCGAACATCGCGGGGTTTTGGAATGCGCCGCCGTCGAGTACCATGAAAGCGAAAATCGTGAGGCAGTACGCAAGGAAAATAGCCGGCCCGCCGCTCCGCGGGGTCGGGGTGGAGTGGACCTTTCGAGGGGCCGGCCGGTCTACGGCGCCCCATCGCATACCCGCTTCACGGCAGAGCGGCGTAAGGGCCAGTGAACATATGAGGGCGATAAGAAAAAGCAGTAGAACCGTGCCCATCGATTCTCCCCGGAAGGATTGGATGTGTCTTCATGGAGCAGCGTTCCCTCGGCTGTGGACGGTGCTGTGATATTAATCGACGAAATCCAGTATACGCCATAAAACGCTTTTGCAAAATAAAAAACAGCACCCTGATCCGGCATTCGCTCCTCCCGGTTCAAACTTCGGTACTCACCATATCGACGATCTCACGCCACGCCTCCATTGCTATCCGCGCATCGAAGCATCTCTCGAACACCCGACGCGCTCTCTGGCCCATGCGGCGCACCAGGACCGGATCATGCGAAAGCCTCTCTATCTCGGCGGCCACTCCCTCCGGGTCCCCTATTCGCCCGACGCAACCGCATTCCTCACTCCCGATGATTCGAGCCACTTCCCCATCCGGGTCCCCTATGTACATAACGGGACGTCCGGCCGCGGCCGCGCCGTAAAATTTGCTCGGAACCACCAACC